>JBCCSO010000498.1:0-4259 GCA_039199965.1 Chloroflexota bacterium
CCGGTGCCGTCAGGATTGGGTTGCCAGATCTCAATACCCGCTGCGGTTACCCCATTTTCATCGATGATGGCGTGGTACGGTCCAATTTCTGGATGATTCCGGTCCCCTAGCGAACCTTCATGCACAAACGGGAAGTGGGCAACATCTAAAAAGTTTTCTATGGCTCGCGGACCGGCCGCATGAAACTTGAACGGGCCAGATGGAATATTACGGTAGCTGTCGTCTTCCCACTCTGGAAAGGTTGGAATGTCATGCTCAGGGTTCCCCTGCGTGACCCAAATTAGTCCATATTTGATTTGGTGTTTATAGACCTTTGCACTGGCTTTTTTGGGCGGCTTTTTCTCAGGATGGGCCGGAATTTTCATGCACTGTCCGTCTGTAGCGTATTCCCAACCATGATAGGGGCACACCAGACAGCTATCCTTTAGCCATCCCATTGATAGTTTTGTGCCACGATGAATGCACAAATCCTTCCAGACCATGATTTGGTCATCGTTTTGCCAAACTACCAAATCTTCCCCCAGCAAGCGAACTGGAAGCGGATTCTGCGTTTCAAGATCGGTGACCTCTGCTACAGCGTGCCAGTCGTTTCTTAATACGGGATCGTGCATAGTGAGTGGGCAGCAAGAAGTAGGAAGCGTGAAGTGAAAAGTCGCCAGCAAGCTTACTTGGCTTGCTGGCGACACATCTTCACACTTTTTACTTTACACTTGCAGCTTTGCTACAGTTCAGGCAATTCTGCGTTGAAGTTCTCGTTCCACCAGTACATGCAGGTGCCACATGGGCTGCCAAACTGGCTGAAACCGTCAAGGTCGATTTGCTCGAGAGACTCGCCGTCTTCCAGAACAACGTTCCCTTGGTTATCTACGATCGGTCCGGCAAAGACATCAAAGCGATCAAATTCACCCGCCATCGCCGCTTCAAATGTATCTTGGATGAGAGTTAAATCTTCCTCGGGTAGATCCGTCATGCCTGCGGTCAGCTCTTGTCCATCCATGAGACCCCACAAGCCCATGGCGCCGGTGTCAGCGTCAAAGTATTCTGATCCACCTTCATAGGTGCCTGCTTTTGAGCGTTCAACGATGTCTGCGTAAATGATTCCCCAGTTCCAGTATGCAGAGGTCAAGCACTTTTCATCTTGGCAAGCGTTAATGTAGTTGTAGTTTACGCCCCATTTGCCGTCTGGCGCAGCTTGTGCGGCCGCTTGGGTGTCAGCGCCGTTCATGACAACCTGTGCCCCCGCGTCAAATAGTGACTTGGCCGCTTCTTGCTCAAGGATAGGGTCGTGCCAGCTACCGATCCAGCGGATGTCGATGGTGCAATCTGGGCAGGTGACGGCCGCGCCAAGCGCAAACGCGTTGCCAAGACGCAATTCTTCTGGAATGGGGAAGGTTGGCATGTAGCCCAATTTTGGATTGCCATCAGCCATGGCGCGTGAACCAGCGATCATACCGTTTATATACTTCATCGTCTCCATAGCACCAAACAAATTGCCGAAGTTTTCACCGTTTGATTTGAAACCTGATACGTGAATGATGTCTACATCTGGAAATTCAGATGCTACCAGTTCTGAAGGGTCCATGTAACCAAATGACGTGGTGAAAATGACGTCGAATCCTTTACGGGCCAATGAGCGAATTACCTGCTCAGCGTCAGCACCTTCCGGTACAAGCTCAACATAAGCGGTGTGAACACCTTCTACATTTTCTTGAACGTACTGACGGCCAAGGTCGTGCGCTTGGGTCCAACCACCATCATCATGTGGTCCAATGTAGACAAACCCAACGTTGTAGCACCCTTCAATGGCTTCAGGGATTGAAAAACCGCCGTCATCGGTGGTTGTGACTTCACCACCACACTCAGCAGCTGCAGTTCCAGCGCCACCTTCAGGGCTAGAGCATGCAGCTAGGATCAACGTCATGATGATCCCCATCACAAAAATTAGTGACTTTGTTGATTTCATTCTTCTGTTCCTCCAGATAGTTCGTTCCAGTACCTTCTCAATGTTTATCAGGAACGTTTTGAGCCATCTCTCTCTTTGTTGGGATGGCAAAATGGAAAAATCCCAAAATTGGGAACTTTGACTATATTGCTAACTGCTATGATTGAATTCGGGGAAGACTAGTTGTGCTGAATAGACATTCCCCGCATAGTTATATTTTGCTGTTAAACTCCAGCGTTAATCCCAAAGGACATATCCACCCTTCTGTGGTCATGGTCACAATGGTATCAGTTATTTTGATGGATCAATCATTAATTTTATACGTGAAATTTTAGCCAAACGTTAGTTGATTTAACCAGATGTTGGACAATTAGATTTTGGTAAGATTGTATGTTGCCAACCTTGGCTTAATTGCAGAAAGTAAAGCTCAAAAAAAGGAAATGTATGCAGGCACTTGTAGCTAAAATCAAATCGGCCGGAACTTATGTGGGGGGTGGCATTGTCAAAGTTGATTCTTTTTTAAACCATCAGATTGATTCTCAGCTTATGGCTGATATCGGCCGAGAGTTTGCTGCTTTTTTTGCTGATCAAAAGCCAACTATGATTTTGACGGCCGAATCTTCCGGTATTCCCCCTGCCTTGATGACCGGATCAGCGATGGGCATCCCTGTGGTTTATGCTCGCAAAAAAGAGCCGCTCACTATGTCATCAAAAGTGTATTATGCAGAGGCTCCAAGTCGCACAAAAGGTGGTATGACACCGCTTATTGTCTCACCCGATTATATGAAACCGGACGCTAGGGTTCTGTTGATTGATGATTTTCTGGCTACTGGGCTAACGGCCGTAGCCATGATCGACATAATTGAACAATCTGGGGCAGAGCTGGTAGGAGTTGGGTGCGTGGTAGAAAAAACGTTTGAAGACGGCCGTCAAAATATCGCAGCGAAATTTAGCGGTCCCATTCATACGTTGGCCAAAATCAGTTTGAACGGTGCAGATATACAGGTAACTTCATAGGAAAATTGGGCTACCCCAGAGAGGAATAGTCCTTTCTGCTTCGAAATTCACTCGTCTTGTACAGCCACAAACTTATAATTGGTGATAAAAATTATGGTGGTGAAAATCACCTTAAAAATTTTCGTCATTTATTTATTTTAGAATTTTTACTATGAACATAAGAACAGCAAGTGAGGTTGAGATTCAGGATATTATTTATACCCTTCGCTCTGAGCATATGAAGTGGGAAGACATTGATCCAGACAAATCTCGATTTTTTGTAACTACCAATCAAGCAGATTCAGTAGTTGGCTTTATTCGCTACGAACCGGGAATTTTGAATGCGCTGCTTTCATCAATCTTCGTTTATCCAAATGACATCGGTTATGATAACGAAACAATTGCTCAGCAAATGGTTGAGCACATTGAAGAGATTGCGAGAAGTAGCTATAGGCAGAAGCTTGTTTCATTTTCTGCAACAGACGGCTCTGTTCTAGAAGATTTAGGCTATGCTCAGGTTCCTGTGGGTGAGGCGATCCTGATGGTAAAAGAAACCCCGCAGGGGCGCTGGCTTTTTTCTGATGAAAGTCGCTTGTTTCGGGAAATCGCTTGGGTTAAAAATATTTAAATGCGGATGGGGCCTGCACCACCCCAACTTACAAATTGACCGTTTGGTCTTATCAAATTTAACTTTGAAACAGACATGAAAAATCGATCTGAACTGTTTAATCCTACCCGTTTACAATCAGTTAGCGGGTATGTGCGTTTTGTGAATCATGGGGCGCATGTGCTTGATTATGTACCGGCCGGGCACAAGCCGGTTTTGTGGGTAAGCGAAGAGGCTGTTTTTGAGTCAGGCAAAGCGATCCGCGGCGGAATACCTGTGATTTGGCCGTGGTTCGGCAGCCATCCGTTAGACAGTGAGAAACCTGCGCACGGTGTTGGCCGACGGATGGGATGGGAGTTGATTGAAAGTCGTGAAGATTATGCCAAGCTTGCTCTACAACCGGGGCAAACAAACCACCCCGATGTAGACGGGGAATTCAAGGTATCACTTGAAATACTGTTAGGATCAGAGCTTCAAGTATCCCTGACAACCCAAAATGTTGGTTCTGCCCCCTTTAAAATGTCGGCCGCACTGCACACCTATTTTTCCGTTAGTGATGTGCGCCAAATTCAGATTGGTGGTCTGGACGGCCGGACCTACATTGACCAGCTAGATAACAATCAGCGCAAGTTTCAGTCAGGGGCGATCACCATCGATCAAGAAGTAGATCGAATTTATGTCGGATCACCAGATACGGTAGAAATTCATGACCCA
>JBCCSO010000499.1:0-4240 GCA_039199965.1 Chloroflexota bacterium
CGCAGACAGTGGAACCAATCCATACTTATTTGGTGTTGCTGTCCAAGAAATGCTTCTGCCTCTTTTGCTGATGGTTATTTTTACCACCCGGCCGCTTTTCCAGACCTTTGTGACCGATCCTAGCCAGTCGGGCAGAATGCGCGTCGCCCTCATCTTTGCGCTAATTGAGATGGTCTACCTCATTTTTGTGTTTAACTTTGGTGAACTTTGGGTCACGTTTGGGTTGTTTGTGATCGCGGCTGCAGGGCTAATCGGAGGCTGGCGCGTGGGGTTGGCCGTTGGGCTGATGAGCTTTTTTATGGAAGGGACGTTTGAGCTGCTCTTATCTGCCCGTGACGACTGGAATATACTAAACACCAACGACTGGTATGCGATTATGGGCTGGTTTTACTTAGGCGACATCGGCCTCATGGCAAAAGTCTGGGCCGGTTTTGTGGCTGGGCACGCAGGTAGCCTGCTGCGTATGAATCGCTGGGGGGTGGGGGCTATCTTTTTAATTGGCGTCCTTTTAGAGCTTATTCCGGGGATGTTTACCTTCATCGTAGTTGATGCAGGGTACGTGGTTGAGCCGATCTTGGCGGCTTCAAGCATCACGGCACTGCTGCTGGTCACTTGGATGATTATCGCTACAAATGTGCGAAACCAGGCGGAGTTACGCTTTGCTGAGGCGAATCGTTTGGCGCTTACGCAGGCAGAATTAAGGGCGCTACGTGCGCAAATCAATCCCCACTTTCTATTCAACTCGCTCAACACCATCCGCTACTTTGTGCGCACTAGTCCTGAGCAGGCGCGGCAACTGTTGTTAGACCTCTCAGATGTGTTTCAAGTGGCTCTAAAATCTGGAGAAATGGTTCCTTTAAAGGATGAAATTGGTTTTACTAAATCCTATCTGGCGCTTGAAAAGGCCCGTCTAGATGATCGGCTGGACGTGTCATGGTTTGTGCAAAATGATGAGTTATTAGAAGTTGAGGTACCTACCCTAATGCTGCAGCCGGTGGTTGAAAATGCGATTATCCACGGCATTGCGCCCAAAACAGATGGCGGCCGCCTGCAGATTATGATTATGGGCGGCGGTGATGATTTGGTGATTCAGGTCATTGATGATGGGATGGGCATGAGCGCGGAACGGCTGGCGCTGGTTGCAGATCCTGATCAAGCGCCAAACGGCAGCATTGGTACCAATAATATTCAGCAAAGATTGCGGGCAATGTACAAGGATCGCGGCCAATTTAAGGTAGAATCGACTGAAGGCAAAGGGACAACGGTTGAGTTGCGTTTGCCTATGAATAATTAGAGGATAGGATGATGAAATGATGGTTGATACATCGTTTCATCTCATTGATAAAAACTCACAATCGGTCTGCTGGCTATAGACAAATGAAAATACTAATCACGGACGATGAGGCACCTGCACGCGGGGAGCTAACCTACATTCTGAATCAACTGGCACCTAACGCTGAGCTTTCAGAAGCCAAAAATGGACTAGAAGCGGTCGACTTTTTGAAAAAAAATGAGGTGGATGTGGCCTTTCTTGACATTAATATGCCCGGCATGGACGGATTGACGGCCGGGGCTACCATCATGCAAGAGATTGAAGAGCCACCGCTTATTGTTTTTGCAACCGCGTATAGCGATCACGCCATCGAAGCATTTGAAATGGCTGCATTAGATTATGTCGTAAAGCCTTTTGACGAGAAGCGGCTTGCTAAAACGGTTGAACGAATTCAGCAAACGCTGGCTCAGCAGGACCAAATCGATCAGCAGCAAGAAGCGATCCGCAATGTGCTGTCTCAAATGATGGGGAAAGAAATTGGGCCAGCCAAGTCCAGCAGCGAGATTAAGAAGCTGTGGGGCGAACGAGACGGGGGCAACCGTCTTTTAGTTGATTACAATCAGATTCTCTACATAGAAGCCGAGCAGAAAAAGGTCTACATGTTTATTGATGCAGGTGAGAAATTGCAGGTGCGCCAAACCTTAAAAGAATTGGAAGAACGGTTGTCTTTGCATCAGTTTGTACGTGTGCACAAAGGCTATCTAATAAATTTAGATCACATAGCCGAAGTGGTACCGTGGTTTTCAGGCGGTTATCTGATCCGGTTGGGAGATGGGAGCCATGAAATACCGATGTCCCGCCGCTATGCGGCCAAGCTCAAAGAACTAACCGACTGGTAGTCGAAGAACCTATTTTTCAACTATGAAGAATTGATGGGGAGTACCCTCGAGGGTTGCTTTTTAGGTATAATCTTTCCCCCATGACAGCGGAAAATGATGTATTTGCCGGCCGCAGACGCACGGCATGGATGATCGTTCTACTAGCCTTTGCAGTCTTCTTAGTCATTGCGATTTCGGTGCCATTACTTGTGTCATCGTGGCTGCGACGCAGCACTCGGCCGCTGACGACAACGGCTGTTGCCAACCACGGAACTTTGGCACTCGTTAGCCCAACCGGAGAAACATCTGCTATTTTGGAGACTGAAGGGGGGGAATTTTTGGCGAACGGCGACAACCTTATTACGCGTGAAGCGGATAACGGCTCGCTGGTGATTACTCATCCAGACACCCAAGCGCTGATGCTGCGTGGGCAAATCTATGCAAACACTGACTTGATGCTTGAAACGGCCGATACTTCTCGATTTGGTGTGGGTAATACGCCGGATGAGATTGTGCTGGTCATGAAGGACGGCCGCCTCCGCTTGACGCTTCCGGCCGAAGAAGAGCCAATCGATTATAGAATTGAGTTACCGCACGGAACTGCAACATTTTCTGGGCCCGGACAGTATAGCGTTCAGGTGATGGGAGATGAGTCGCAGATTTCCGTTTTTGATGGGTATGTGACGCTTGAATCAGATGTGGGTACAGAATTAGAAATGGCAAGAGGGGATCGCGGTATTCTAACAATTGAGTCTGATCCAGCAGGGCCGTTTGCTACATCGCGTAATCTAATTGTGAACGGTAGTTTTGATCAGGGGCTAGATTTTTGGAATGCCCAAGATTGGTTTGTGGAGCTTGACGATCAACCGATTGGAGAGACAAAAATTGAAACCTTTACCGGTGACGCATCTGTGCGTTTTATACGGCCGGGGTCAGGTCATGCAGATGCCTCTGTGAGGCAAATTCTTAACCAGGATGTAACTGATTATGAACTGCTTGAACTTGTCGTCTCAATGCAAATTCATGGTCAAACTCTGTGGGTATGCGGGCAAGTGGGAAGTGAATGCCCCCTCACGATTCGAATGGAATATATTGATGAGCAGGGGATTGAACGGACGTGGGAGCAGGGCTTTTATGCAGATGGACAAATTTCTGATACTGCTCCAGACAAATGCTCGACGTGTACCCCACCCAACAATCGGCATATTTTTGTTCAGCCCGGTCGCGTCATCATTCAGGAAATTGATATCTTACAGAGCCTTGCCTTGCAGGGATTCAGTCCACCAACAGAGCTGAAAGGGATCTCTATCACAGCATCTGGACACGCGTTTGACGCTGAGGTGTTTGATATTGCCTTGAACGCTCGCGAGTAATTTTACTCGATTGGGCCAAACAGGACGTTGCCTGCAGCATTACGATCCTGACTGATAAAGAATTGATTCGTTAGTTTCCTTAGCTCTTCAATGCTGATGTCTCCATCTGCGTCTAGGTCCAATCCTGCATAAACCATCGCGGCCGTATCTATTCTCAATCCCACAGTGAGATAAAAGTCTTCGAATTCGGCTGCACTCAGCATCCCGTTTGAGTTGCTGTCAAATGTGCCAAATAGCGAATCGCTAAGCCCATTGATGACGTCCAGAAAGGTGTCTTCTTCCTGCATCAGGTTGTCGAAGAATTCAGAAAATTCCTCAAAGCTGAGCTGATCATCCTGATTTTTGTCAGCCATGGTGGTCATCGCGATCCACAGACCGTAAATTTCGTTGTGGAACTCTGTGTAGCCCGCATCGGTTTTGGCCCACCCTTTGCGCTGCGCACAGGCATCGATAATTTTTTCAACGTCGGCCGCTTCAATTTGGCCGTTGTTGTCCGCATCGAACATGTGGAAAAAGTTTGGGAGTTTAACAAGCTGTAGTTCGGATAACACAAAAATCTCCTTGGAGTAAACCGCTACCGGTATAGTTTATTGGTTGGGAGAATAAGCTCAACATCGATAATACACCGAGGAATCGGTTTAGGCCTGAGAAATTTGGTCGATAGGGTTTAGATTGGGTGAAAAATCAGGCGTGCAGCACGTGGTAGGTCATAATGC
>JBCCSO010000500.1:0-4240 GCA_039199965.1 Chloroflexota bacterium
TCGGCATAGGGGGGGCGGGCATAAGCGCTATCGCTCGCGTGCTGCTGGTGCGTGGATATGTGGTGTCAGGCTCTGATCAGCAGGTAAACGCGCTGACCGCTGACCTTGAGGCAGATGGTGCCAAAATCGACCAAGGGCACGCGGCCGAAAATGTTGTGGGCGCGGACCTCGTGGTTCGCTCATCGGCCGTGCCAGACAGCAATCTTGAAGTGATGGCAGCGCGCGCAGCCGGAATTCCGGTGCTCAAGCGGCATGAATTCTTGGGCGATTTAATGGCTGATTCGCGCGGGATTGCCGTGGCCGGTACGCACGGGAAAACGACCACGACAGGCATGATCGCTCACATCCTATCAAGCTGTGGGCAAGATCCAAATGTGATTGTGGGTGGTACGCTGCCAGCAACCGGCACCAATGGATTAGCAGGCAACGGCCGCCACTTTGTAATTGAAGCAGACGAATATGATCGGATGTTCTTGGGTTTACGGCCGACTGTGGCTGTGGTCACTAACATCGGACACGATCATGTGGACATCTACCCAAACGCGGCCGATTATCTGCAGGCGTTTGAAGAATTTGTTGGCTTACTTGAACATGTTCAGAACGGTCACCTTGTGGTTTGCTTAGATGATGATGGTGTAATCACCATGCTCGATCAGCTTAAGAAAGTGCCATCCTTGACTGTCACCGGCTACACGATCAGCGGCCGCAGTCACTCGAAAGTAAATCAGACCCTGTCGGCTAACGTTGGACCAATGAGTAAATTTGGTGGATTATCGGCCGATGTGTTTTTGAATGGTTCTGATCTTGGCGCTTTGAAATTAGCCATACCGGGCCAGCACAATCTGCTCAACAGCTTGGCCGCTTTGGCAGTTGGGCTGGAAGAAGGATTAACATTTGACCAGATGGCAATCGCCCTAGAAACGTTTACCGGTATGGGGCGGCGCTTTGAAATTAAGGGTGATCACGCTGGTGTGACCGTTATTGACGATTACGCTCATCATCCGAATGAAATAGCGGTGACGCTTTCGGCCGGGAAACAGCGGTTCCCTCAAGGTAGGTTGTGGGCGGTGTGGCAACCCCATACGTTTAGCCGCTTGAAAAATAGCTATGATGGCTTTAAAAACTGCTTTACGTCAGCCGATGAAGTGATTGTGCTTGATATTTATCGCAGCCGTGAAACCGACACGCTTGGCCTGTCGGCCGGTGCATTTGCCAAAGAAATTCAACATCGGTCAGTGCGCCATATTCCAACCCGTGAAGCGGCAACATCCTATTTAAAAGAAAATACAGCGCCGGGCGATGCCATTATCATTATGAACGCTGGTGACGCCACTGCGATGGCAGATTGGTTACTGGCCGAAAATGATTCGGCATAAAGTTCTTACAGGAGATAACGATGAGTGAGAAAAAAGACTCAAAAGAAGATAAAGACAAAGACAAGGACCCTGTAGACGTTGATGCGACAGTGGACCAAGTTAAGAAAGTCGTTGATCGCTTAAAAAAACTGAAAAAAGATAAGAAGAAGAAATAGATGAGCAGATGTTAGTTGTTAGAGGCTAGTTATCAGAGTGCCTGACCAAAAACCTAATCTCTAACATCTAGCCTCTAAAGCTTGTAAAGCTAAACAATGACAATCGATCTTAAATCACTCAATAAAACACAGCGACAGTTTGCCACCGCGTTTGGTGATAATTTCCGGGTAGATGCGTCACTGGCTCGCCATACTTCATCTCGTGTGGGTGGCCCGGCCGAAATGCTCGTGATTGTTCACACTGCTCAAGAGCTGCAGATTGCAGTTGAACTGGCGCATGCCACTAACACACGATACTTTATTTTAGGAGGGGGATCTAACATCCTAATGTCAGACTTGGGCATTAGTGGGGTAGTGATTCTCAACCGGGCAAAAGATATTAGCTTCCGCAGCGCGGGTGCTAGCGTCATCTGTACAGTTGAATCAGGCGTCAGTACGGCTACGCTTGCACGCAAAACCATCAGCAAAGGGCTAGGGGGATTGGAGTGGGCAGTTAGCTTGCCCGGCACGATTGGTGGAGCCGTTGTGGGCAATGCTGGAGCCTTCGGTGGGGACATGAGTGACAATTTGATGGTGACTACCGTTTGGGAAGCGGGTAAAGGTATCTATTCTTTGTCGGTAGACGAGCTTGAGTATGACTATAGAACTAGTGCATTAAAACGAGAACAGGGGAAACTCGCACCACGCCGAGTAGTACTAACAGCTGAATTTTTGCTCAAACCGGAATCTGCAAGCGCTTTACGTGCCAGAGCAGATGCCTTTAATCAAAAGCGCAAAGCAACGCAGCCGGCCGGTGCTACCATGGGCTCGATGTTTAAAAATCCAGAAAATTATTATGCAGGCTATCTAATCGAGGCGGCCGGATTAAAAGGGTTCAGAAACGGTGGTGCATCAATTTCTGAATTACACGCTAACTTTTTTGTAAATGATGGTACAGCCACGGCCGAAGAAATTCGTGAGCTGATGGCTGAAGCATTCCATGTGGTCAAAGATAAGTTCCATGTGGAATTGGATCCAGAAGTGGAATTGGTCGGAATTTGGGAATTTTAGGAAGCAGCAAGTGACAGGTTGCAGGTAAAGTAGGTTGGATGACCTACCTGCAACTATCGACTTGCACCATGCTATGACAAAGTCAGAAAAACTCCGTGTAGGCGTCATTTTTGGCGGTCGGTCAGGTGAGCATGAAGTCTCACTTCGTTCAGCTCGCTCGGTGATGGCTGCGCTCGACCGAACCAAATACGATGTCATCCCGATTGGGATAACCAAAGAAGGACAGTGGCTCACCGGTGATGCGATGGCTTTGCTGGCAGATGGCAATGCTGATGCCGAAACAACGGCCGTCATTTTGCCACCCAATCCAACTCAAGAGATGGGGTTGATTCCGGCTGAGAGATTAACTTCAGCTTCGGCTCAAGCAGCTCCCGGCGCAGGGATTACCGGCTTAGACGTGGTGATTCCAGTGCTGCATGGCACCTATGGTGAGGATGGCACGGTTCAAGGTTTGCTTGAACTGGCCGGTGTTCCATATGTGGGTGCCGGTGTAACGGGTTCGGCCGTAGGGATGGATAAAGCCATCTTCAAATATGTTATGGACGCCAACGGTTTGCCCCAACTCCCTTGGGTGCTCGTTTTAACCAGTTGGTGGCACCATGATCCCGAAGCGATTCTTGCATTACTGGAAGACGAATTGACTTATCCCATGTTTGTAAAACCGGCCAACTTGGGATCAAGCGTTGGGATTTCAAAATGTGACAATCGTGATGAGCTCAAAGTGGGATTGATCGAGGCCTCGCAGTACGACCGCCGTTTGGTGATAGAACAAGGGGCAAACGTACGCGAACTGGAAGTGGCTGTGATGGGAAATGATGCCCCACAGGCGAGCGTCGTGGGTGAAATTGTCCCGAAGCGTGATTTTTATGATTACGAAGCCAAGTACATCACCGACGATTCTGAACTTTTGATTCCGGCCCCTATTCCGGCCGAACTATCTGAGCAAGTTCAAGCGATTGCGGTAGGGGTATATATGGCAACTGATTGCGCCGGATTAGGCCGTGTTGACCTCATGCTTGATAAAGATACAGGTGCGCTGTATGTCAATGAAATCAACACAATTCCCGGTTTTACCAGTATTTCAATGTATCCCAAACTTTGGGAAGCAACTGGTGTCCCATATTCCGAACTGCTTGATCGCTTAATTGAGTATGCGATGGTACGGAATAAAGTTAAAGCGCAATTGCGCACTGAGAAATAGTCGATAGTGGATGGTAAATGGCTGGTCGTGGATCAATCGCCAATCAAAAGTCGTAAATCGTAAATCAAAAAGATGGCAAGAAGACAAGCACAAGAAAAACAGCTCAAAAAACAGCCTCGGCTGCAGCGGGCAAACAAGACCGCCCGTTTTGCGCAGGCGATGGCGCCCGTTGCATCAGTGACTTCGCGCAAGCGGCACAAACAGTGGCGAAAGGTTGAAGGGCCACTGCAGGCGATCCGAAACTTTGTTTTTTCGGCCCGCTGGATCAGCTTGGCTATTGTTGTGGTAGCCGGTTATTTCTTGTACGGCTTCATCAATTCACCAGAATATTTCATTACGAGCATCCCCATCGCCGGAGCAGAATCGGTACCCAAAAACGAGATTGCTGAAACAAGCGGTTTGGCCGGTGTTCATATTTTTGCGGCCGATCCTGAAGCAGCGGCCGAAGCGATTTTAGA
>JBCCSO010000501.1:0-4240 GCA_039199965.1 Chloroflexota bacterium
AGCAATCACTTTCCGGCCGGACTCCCCAATGTCAGCCCCATCTTTTGTCACCTGCAGCGTCATGATGAGCGAGTTCCCCACGTTGTCCCCAATGATCAAAACATCGTCATCAAAAATTTCTGTGGGAGATTGGGGGATCAAAGGGGCACCGTTGAGCGCCGCCCCGTTGGTGCTTCCCATGTCCATTACCGCAATGCGATTATCTTTAATAAAAAATTGCAGATGCTCGCGCGAGATAAACTCTTCTGCGATCAAAACGTCCGCATTGCGCGAACGGCCTAAAATCGTTTGGTCCTGAATCTCATGCTTGATCGATTCTTTGTCGGTCTCTTTGACAATTAAGAAAACTTTGGTGGTCATAGTGGTGCGAAAAACTTCTGAGCCGGTTGTGTGATGGAAATAAAGCGGGGATGGGTATTGATGATTAGTATAAAAGTGCGCGGCCGTTTGGATGTCTCACACTCTTTCATGTATGTCTCACAGGGCGTGAATTGTTACTGCGGCTCAAATAATTCCAGTGAGAATGTGACCTCAAGCACGTCGTTTACAAAAAGAACGTAATTATCTTCATCGCTGGCGCCGATGAGGACAGCGGTTGAAATCTCGTTCCCAACGACGTAAACAACACCCGGGTATAGTTCGCCTTCATTCAAATCATCGGGGATTTCAACCAGCACAAAGGCGGACTCTTTGTCTCTGTTGGTTGTTTTTTCTGAGGGCTCGCTTAATATATTGCCCCCTTCACTTTCTATGCTTTCTATTGCTTGCTCCATCAAAAGATCTACCGTCAATCCGCCTTGGTTGGGAAATACCGCCATGAAAATGCCTTGTTCACCATCAGGCGATTCAGCCGTGAGGGTGCCGTCAACCTCTTCAATGACGATGAACCCGGGGGGCAGGGTCACTTCGTAGCCGTAGGTTTCACTTCTGACTACTTCAGACCCTATATCGGGATCATCAAGCGGATTTGATTCGCTGGCTTCTGCTTGTGTTTCATCCTCTTCTGGTTCCGGTAGATTAAATTGCGGTTCTTCCGTTTCCTCACCCGCTTCAGATTCATCGGTAGATTCTGATAATTGGGGTGCTTCAGTGGCGGTCGGCAGCGGTGTCACCGTAGGCGGTTTGCTGTCGTCCTCCGCCACAATGGCCTCAATTGAGACCTCAGTGGGGTTGACGTCAGCCTCATCGTCATTTACAAAGCTGGTTTGGGGAGCCGGGGTTGCCTCAACAAGCTCATCCCAATTCCAGTAGATGAAACCGATGCAGGCCGCACACAGCAGCACAACCCCAGCCATGATCCCTACAATGATCCACAGCCAGTTAAAGCTAGATGGTTGCTTTTCTTCAGGCGTCTGGGCCGAAGGGCTAACCTGCGTCACTGGCGGGCTTGTGGGTGTGCTGGATGCTGTAGATTCTAGGGATGCCGTGAGTGGGGTAAGCACTTCTGTTTTTTGTACATTATCCGGCTCAGGTGGAGCTGGCTCTGATTTTAGCTCGCTGCTGTCTGGTCGTGATCCCCACACTTCTGTGGCGGGAGATGCTTCTCCGGCCGGTTTGTCCCACGGCATGACCGGTGGTGCACTATCTGAGGCTGGCACTGCGGGCTCAGAATCATCACGCTTGGCATCGCCAAGAACCACAGTCGAAATATCTTCATCGACTGCTGCCATGTCCTCTAGGCCAATCGTTGAGGCTTCACTTTTGTCTGGAAGCTGTGGATCAAGCGGCCCCAGCGCGTTTTGAACCGTGTCGATGGTGCCGTTGAGGAGTGCGAGGGCTCGCTGAGCCAGCAGCTCTGATCGGCCGTCTAACAGCGCAATCATCTGCTCCTTTGAGACGGGCGGAAGTTCTCCCGTGGCTAAAAAGCCAAGCACGTGACCTAAGTTGACCAGATCTTCGGCCGGATTGCGCGAGTAGCTAGAAAAGTTGGTCAGTGCCACCGATCCATCCGGCCGGATAACGATATGATCAATTGAAACATCTCCGTGCGCGATGGGTGGCTCCTGTTGATGCAAGTAGGTCAACGTGTCTACCAACTGCTCAAGCCAAGCCTGCGCTTGTTCGGCCGGAACCCCTTGCTCTACCTGATACAAATACTCAGACAAATTGGTGCCAGAGATAAAATCCATCACCAATAGCGACTGATCTCCCTGACGTACTAGGTCGATGACGCGCGGCAGATTGGGGTGCTGCACGTGGGCTAATTGCGAAACCCGTTCGCTTGTTGTTCCTGAAAATTCTTTCACCAAACAGGGCTGGCGCAAAGACATATCCATCGCCCGGTAAGCTGAATCACTAAGTTGGTGCATGATTCGATACCGATTGCGAATTAACTCTCCAGACTGTAATGCCATCGTTGACGTTCCTTTATTCGTTGTAACTTACGCAATCAAATTGATTTGTTGTAGTGTCAGTAAATGAGTCTACTGAAAAAAGATGTTTTGGAGACCTGACAGGTTTTAAAAACCATCTCTCAGCGCATGTAACAATGTTTATGGAAACCTGTCAGGTCTCTTTCGCGCAAATTCTGTTTCTTTTCTAGTTGAGGGCAGGATCACTTTGATCATTCCGGTAATTGCGTACAAAAACTGTGGAAAATCGGACGTGCGGCGTGGCAGCAAGGCTTTTTGTTCCGTTTAAAGCAATTTATAAATCTAAATTATTCAATTTGGATTCTTCAAATCGCATGGCAGTCGCTTTCAAAATTCTTTTTCGGTTAACTATTTTTGAAAACGGCCTAGAACTGGGCAACGATGAGCCGCTCTGACCCTTCGGCATGGGAATATTACCCTGACGAGATATCAATTTCATCCCATTCACGCCGTTTTGACTTCTCATTTTTAGCCAATTCGTTTCATAAACCCCTTGAAAGATATAATCGACGATCTATCTGGCTCGAAAGGTGCCAAATTCACTAATAAATAGACCGATAATTATGACTGTAGCGACACAAAAAATTTATGGAGTTTGCCCACTCGACTGTCCTGATTCCTGTGGGTTTGTAACTGAAGTTGAAAACGGCCGCGCCCTGAAAATGTACGGGGCAAAAGACCATCCTGCCACACAGGGATGGCTGTGCTCCAAGGTTGGTCCTTATCTTGATCTTGTCTATCATCCTGACCGGCTAACGGTTCCACTGCGCCGCACTAGCGCAAAAACAGCTGCGCCCGCCTATGCGCCCATCACGTGGGATGAAGCGCTAGACGAAATAAGTCACAAATGGAAAGCGATTATAGACAAATATGGGGCTGAGGCGATCTTGCCCTACAGCTTTAGCGGCACCCTAGGAACGCTGCAAAACTACATTACGGCCGCGCGTTTTTGGAACCGGATGGGGGCCAGCCAGCTTGAGAGGAGCATTTGCGGGGCGGCCGCCGCCCACGCCACCATTAAAACGCTGGGGGACAAATTAAGCCCTCCCCATAAGGATGTGGTGCACAGCAAAGTTATCATTATTTGGGGACATAATCCGGCTAGCGCGGGCCCCCACTTTATGCCGTTTCTAACTGACGCTAAGCGCAAAGGGACCAAGGTGATCGTTGTTGATCCTCGTCGAACCCGTACAGCGCAGCGGGCAGACTGGCACATCGCACCAAAAGCGGCCACAGACGGCGCACTGGCCATGGCGATGGCGCACGTCATCTTCAAAGAGAATCTGCATGATCCAGAGTGGATAGCCAAACACGTAGAGGGTGGTGACGCCTACAGGCAGCACGTAGCCAACTGCACGCCTGAATGGGCGGCCGCCATTTGTGACATCCCGGCCGAAGATATTGTCGAGCTGGCTCGACTGTACGCGACCAATACCCCGTCTATCATCAAGACGGCCGATGGGGTCCAGCGGCACACCAACGGCGGGCAGTCGTTCCGCACCATGCTGGCGCTCCCGGCCATTACTGGGCAATATGGCAAAAAAGGGGGTGGATTTAGCTACTCAACCGGCGGCTACTTTAAATGGGACTGGGACCTTGTCAACCACTGGGAAGACTGTCCAAAACCGGGCCGCTGGGTCAACATGAATCGCTTAGGGGCCGCACTAACTGGTGAAATCCAGAATCCCCCTATCATGTCGCTGTTTGTATTTGCGGCTAACCCGCTAGGGGCAACGGCCAATGCAGGGTTGATCCAAAAAGGGCTAGAGCGAGAAGACCTATTTACGGTGGTCCATGAATTGTTTATGACTGACACGGCCGACTTTGCTGACATCGTTTTACCAGCCACCTCACAGCTCGAGCAGTTG
>JBCCSO010000502.1:0-4234 GCA_039199965.1 Chloroflexota bacterium
TAACGTCAATTCGTGGCTATGCCGATCTGCTTGCCCGCCAGTTGGTTGGTCCGTTAACTGACCAGCAAGAAAACTTTATTGAAATTATCCGGCGGAATATTTCAAGAATGAGCGCTCTGATTAGCGACTTGTCAGACATCAACAAGATGGAGAGCAATCGCTTGGCGCTTGATATTTATAATTTTGACGTTTCTACCGCGATTGATGAAGTGGTGAATCGATTTAAAACCGAAATCGAACAAAAAGGACAAACTATTTCGGTAGAATTACCACCATCACCGGTTCATGCACGGGCAGACTATTCAAAAACGACCCAGATTCTGGGGAATTTACTGAGCAATGCCCATCGGTATACGGCCGAAGACGGCCAAATTACCATCCGCTTATCCGGCGGTGAGGAGGACGACGACTATCTGCGTCTAGAAGTAGTGGATAATGGATTAGGCATGAATGATTCAGAGCTAGCACGCGCAACGGAGATGTTCTTCCGTTCAGAGAATCCTGAAGTGCGTGAGCAAGCTGGGTGGGGATTAGGTTTATCAGTGGCAGATATGCTGGTGCGAAGAATGCGCGGCCGGTTAATTTTGGAAAGCCGTGCGGACTCAGGTACACGGGCCATTCTATTTTTGCCACAAGCCAATGTGATGAGATAAAACAAATGTTTATGGGGTAGACTGTGCAAGTCTGGGGACCCGAAATGGGTTGACTCCGTGAAGAGGTAATATGAACGAAGTGACCGATGCAAGAAAACTGCTACTAAGCTATGACATGAAGCCTGAAGCTGGGCAAGAATACTACCAATTTGTACTGGGCCGGTACGTGCCCATTATGCAGACGTTGGGACTAGAAATGGCTGAAGCATGGCATACCGCTTACGGCAATGGACCAGACCGCATGCTTGTTTTTGTTGCGCAAGATGTGTCAACGATGGAGGATCTGATCGAAAATGAGACGTGGCATGCTCTTAATGCGCAGCTCCTGAAATTTGTTACTGATTTCCGCTACAAAGTGATTCGGTACAAGCAAGGTTTTCAACTCTAAAATTTTTTAGCAGATTTGCACTGCCGTAAGAACGTCAAGCTAATCTGCTAAAAGTTGGCGCAGCTTTGTTGAAAAAATAGTTTGGGTGCCAAAATTGAAACCGTTTCGGTACTTTTCCCAATAATCGTGATTTTCTGGAGCTTTAGGCGAGCCTCTTCTATCAGTTACATCGAATAAAATACCCTATTTTCTAATTCGAGTTACATGGTTCCGAATAGCTGCTTCATTTGGTATAGCAGATAGTTGAAAACAAATTTTCAAAACCTGCTGTGACCACCTTCTCATAATATAAACCAAATAACCCATTTTAAACCGGTATCAGTCTGAATTACTGTTTGTTTACTGTGCAATAACGAGGAGCAGCAATAATAGCTTGAGTTCAGAAAAGTTCTTCCACAAAGGTAAACTGATCGGCCGGTCTTATGCGCTGAGCCTGTTCAAGATGCGCGGCCGACGCCAAGTGCTCTTGGGCGGCATTTTACTACTGTGTGCCACAGGATCGTTTCTCTTTCTTGACTTTGCGCGGATGATCAGTGGGTCCTTTGGAGTAGCGGCCATTGCCTTGATTGCTTTTGCAATCTTTCGAACGCTTGCCAGTGGTGTGACTGTGACCAGCAAAGGCTTAAAGTTTAACGTTCCGTTTTGGAGCTGGCATATCAAATGGAGTGACCTAAAACGCGTAGAGCCCTTTCCATTCTCTCAACTTTTTCCCCCTGACGAAATTTCACCTACCAAACGCAACAGCATGGGTGGCTTATATCAGACAACGGCTGTTGTTTTTCATTTAATACACCCGATAGACAATTGGTCAAAGAAGATGCTGCCATGGTATATGCTGCCCTATAACCGGTCAGCCATCTGTGTACAGGTTTCTGATTGGTCAAAGCTTTACAAGCATGTACAGGCCGCTACCAAATCACTGAAAATAGAAAACGAGCCGAATGGTCTATCTAAAATTGCTAACCCCAAGACCACTTCGAAAGGACTAGACTTGCTGCTTATTTCTGCCGGAGACCGTGCGATTGGACAGCTCACACGTCTGTTGAGCCGGTACTATGCTGTGGAAATTGCCAAGTCTGGCATTGAAGCCATACAAGTAATACGCAAGCAGTATCCTACGCTCATTCTCATCGACCAAAATTTGCCAGATGAGTTGAGCCCAGCCGCGACCATCCAAACGCTGCAAAAGTATCAAAAGCGGCTTAAAAGTGGCTTCTTATATCTCTATCAGTCAGATATTGATGACGATGACCAATTTGAATTAATGGAAATAGGGGTAAAAGCATTCCTAGATTTACGCCGCAATTTGTCACTGTCCGTTCGCCAAATTACCTTCTGGTACGATTGGCAAAGCCAAGCTAAACGAATGGTAGAGCGTAACCAAGAGCTCTACGGCCAGAATTTGTACCAGCGATCTGAATTAGCACGCCACGGCGAGTTGATGAATTTTTTGCCCAAAAATGTGGCGCAAGAAGTGATTGCAGGGACCTATAGAACAGCAACCCATCGCTTGCGCAAACAAAAAGTGACTGTACTGTTCGCGGACATTGTGGAATTTACCCCGCTATCGGCCCAATTAACCCCCGAGGTTTTGGCTGAATTGCTCAATGACTATCTCCAAGAAATGACCCAAGTGGTTGTGAGTCATGAAGGGATTGTGGACAAATTTATTGGAGATGAGGTGATGGCGGTTTTTGGTGCACCGGAAGAGAAAGCAGAAACGATTCAGGTGCATCATGCATTCTCGGCCGCCCTGTCGATGCTTGAGGTAGTCAAGGTCCTAGATAAAAAATGGAGTAGTAAACTGCCGGCCCAACTGGATATTCGTGTGGGAATTAATACGGGAGAATGCACGACGGGTGTTTTTGGAAGTAAGTCTTTGCAAAGCTACACCGTGATCGGGTCACCTGTTAATTTGGCCGCACGGCTCACTTCGGCCGCGGCACCGGGAGCGATTCTGACCTGTGAGAACAGCCTGAAATGGGTGAAGCAGAGGACCCATTACGAGTCAGTTGGGGGGATCACACTGAAAGGCATTTCCCACCCGGTAAAGGCGTTTCAAATTTTGGGGATGGTCACAGTCGACGAAATATTTTAGGTCACTGCTCATCAGAATCAGAGGGTATTTGGGGTCGCCTGCAACTTGTGCATAGCCAAATTGAACGCATTGTACACAACGATTAAAACAATCCCGTTGGACTTCCAACAAAACTAATTTGATTTCCTAAGTCGGATAATTAATTGCTGATTTTAATGTGGGGACTTGTCCTCATTTGGTATCATCGACCAGATGAAAAAAGTACTCTTAATAGTATGTGGATTAACAACAGGGATTTATTTGATTGGCTGTTCTACGCTGACAGAGGAATCTAAGGCTCCTGCTACAGAAGCTGAAATTGCGGAAGAGCTTGCTGAAGAAGTACAAACAGGGACATATACTGCAACCATTGAGCATAATGACCTTGAACGGTCCTATCTTCTGCATGTGCCTGCGCAGGCAAATTTAGGTGAGCCCTTGCCTTTGCTACTTAACCTGCACGGGATGACCGGCACATCAGAGTCGCAGCTTAGCTACGCAGATTTCCGACCGATAGCTGATCGGGACGGTGTTCTGCTCGTATACCCGCAGGGAACCACGCTCAATGGTGACACGATCTGGAATGTCGGCAGCTGGACCCGCGCTAGCGATGCAGACGATATCGGCTTTTTGGTTGCTCTGATCGATGAGTTGACTGCAGAGTTTAATGTAGACAGTGAGCGCGTTTATTCGATTGGCCACTCAAACGGAGGATACATGAGCTTTCTGCTGGCTTGCCAAGCGGGTGACAAAATTACGGCCGTAGCGTCCGTATCAGGCACGATGACGCCCGAAACTTATTCTGGATGTGAGCCTAGCCATCCCACCCCTGTGCTCCAGATTCACGGTACAGCCGACAGCGTTGTGCCCTACAACGGCTCATCGTGGACGAGATCGGTTGATCAAGTCATTGACTACTGGACAGAATTCAACGGGTTATCGAGTGATCCAGTGATGGTGGATGTGGAGAGAAGTGCCGATTCCACGGCCGACTCAACTGTAACCCGCATGCTGTACAGTGATCCTGACACACCGGCCGTCGTTGAGCACATTATGGTTGATGGGGGTGATCACGAATGGCTGGGGCAGGGAAATGCGGTTGGTGAAGCAAATCTA
>JBCCSO010000503.1:0-4211 GCA_039199965.1 Chloroflexota bacterium
ATATGGCTCAATTCTGCCCCCCTACTACGGCCTCAACAGGCTAGATGACGCGCCAGTAGCTATGTGGGTGGGGCTCATCGGTAACTTGATCAGCCCGTCTCGTGGGCTGCTGGTTTATATGCCTTGGCTAATTGTGCCGCTAGCAGGACTAATTGCAGTCCCCAAGCTGCTAAAGAACAAACTGATCATTTATGCACTCGCGTGGTTTATCTTGCAGTGGCTTATTGCCAGCCGGGCAGTTGGGTGGTGGGGAGGCGCCTCGTTTGGGCCGCGTTTGCTAGCAGAGTCTATGCCAGCGCTGATCCTGATTACGTTAATCGTTTGGCAGGAGATTAAGCAGCACCAGAGTATTTTATCTGTAAGCAGCGCAGCCATCTTTTGCGCGGCCGGGATCTTTGGCATTTACTTGCACATCTATCAAGCGTTTTTCAACCAGTACACGGCCGGGTTCTGGTACGATGCGGCTCCAGCTGTTGTTGCTGAACAGGAAGGACTGGGCCCTTACTTCGACTGGCAGCACGCACAGTGGCGGGCAGATTCTGACGCTGTGTGCCACCTTGATCAGGTTAATTTTACCCAGCGAGTCATCCCTCACGAAAGCACGCTAGAGCCAATCATATTCAACCAATCCATTTTGTACACGGCCGACCCCAACAAGTTTTACACAGAACGAGCCATCATTCAGATGCAGGAGCGGGAAGATTTATTGCAGCCAATTCCGGCGGGAGAAGGGAATCAAGCTCTGTTTCAGGGAATGTATGTGGTAGCAAGGGGCGGCCGGTGGACCGCCTGTGACGAGTCCGTGATTTATTTCCGCGTTGGAGAATTGCCAAGTTCAGAGAAAACGACACTTTTGATCAATTTATCAACCCATCGCACCCAAGACACAGAAATTTTGCTGAACGGTAAGCCTATTGGCAGCGTATCAGTTGAAAGAGGGGTTGAGCCATTCAGTTTGTCGTTTAGTTCAGACCAGCTGAGGCCAAATGAAATCAACTCGATCACAATTTTGAGCGGGACATTACAGGCCCCAATCGCCAGAGAGGATGGGTTTATGGTGACAGGCCCGGTGGGTGTGATGTTGACTGAATTTACACTATTGGTTGACTAGATGGTTTTTCTTGATGACGAGTAACCCGCAAAAATTTTGAAAAGCTCAAGTCATTATCACTTAACTCCAAACTAATCCGAAGCCCGCATCTACGGTCTGGAGGCAGCAGAAACA
Source organism: Chloroflexota bacterium (assembly GCA_039199965.1). Classification (GTDB taxonomy): domain Bacteria; phylum Chloroflexota; class Anaerolineae; order Promineifilales; family Promineifilaceae; genus WTJY01. The sequence continues at coordinate 1,226 of JBCCSO010000503.1, forward strand.
ATCTTCAGCCAGACGGGGCTGCCTACAATGATAGAAGATAGAAGTGGCATCTTAACCTAGCTTGATAGTTATAATGCCGCTGTACCAAACGTATATGATAAAGATAATGAGGGTGTGTCAGATGGTGTCGGTTAGGTCAATCATGACGTATTCAATCTATCCATCCTTGACGTAGCACCAACTGATTCCTGCAAAACCTGTTCTCTTTTCGAAGTTTCAGCTTTTTTCACACAAATACAAGGGAGCGAAAGGGTGAATGTGCTCCCTTCACCTACGACCGACTCAACCTTAATGTCACCGCCAAGCAAAATTGCAAACTGTTTAGAAATAGCCAATCCTAAGCCAGTTCCTTGTGCAGCCTCAGCTAGATCATCTTGCTCTTGGCTGAACGGTTCGAACAGCGTGTCTAGGAATTCTGGATGGATTCCACTACCCTGATCAATTACTGAAAAATGTAGCTGTTCGTTAGCCTGAATAACAGCCTTGTAAACATGTAGGCACACCAAGGACTGATCGGTAAATTTAAAGGCGTTGCTCAACAAATTAATCAAAACCTGCTTTATCTTCTGCCCGTCAGAAAACAACTTGATCCCGCTAATATCATTTTCAACTACAAGACAGTTTCCGTTGACCTCGATTAGCGGTTGAATCGTGATTTTCACTTCTTGAATCAGACGATCAATATCAATTGATGCGTTATTGATTGTCATTTTGCGAGCCTCGATTTTTGAAAGGTCAAGCAGCGCATTAATCAGGCCAAGCAGGTGCCGGCCGGAAAATTCTATTTTGTTGATATCCTCAACAAGCTCATGGGACGCTGCATCGTTTTCAATTTCTTCATTAATCAATTCACTGTAACCGATAATTGCATTGAGCGGAGTTCGCAGCTCGTGACTCATATTGGCTAAAAATTCTGACTTTGCCCGATTCGCCTTTTCAGCTTGCTCTCTTGATATGTGAAGCTCATACGTTCTTGCCTCCACCATTTCTTCTAGGTGGTCCTTATACGCCTGAAGCTGCTGATTGAGCTCTACCTGCACATATGATTGATCCATAATCCGTCGAACGGTGATCGTCAGAAGAATTGACACAATCAGCATCGAAGTCAGCTTGAGAATAAATTGATCCAATTCTGGAGGAGCGTTGACCACTTGATACCAATTCTCTCTGTGTGCAATATAGATAGTAGTATTCATTATCAAATAGCCGACAAAAATAAAAAAGATATCCCGCCTATCTAAAAAGACGGCCGCCATGACGATTACAAAGTAAATTAAGTTAAGTGACGGTGCCGTAAAGCTTAATCCTGATACAAAAGGGAGGGTATAAACAATCGACTGGATCACTAACAGATAAAGACGAACTGAAAATTGCGATTTTCCTTTGTAGAGGAGCCTAACGCTCAGGAATGTCAATGAAGCAATTGTGATTGAGTAGGTAAATGGGACCCACGCCACTTCATACCTAAACGAGTAAATCTGACCACTACCATCGTAGGTTAAGTAGCCAAAGACATAAATCAAAGAAAGCATCGCTGAAATCGTAAAGCTCACAAAGTATGTGTAATAAAGCATTACGGTTGAATAGGCCTGGGTTTTCTTCCAATCTTTTGATGTGACAGTTGTAAATATCTCTCTGAGCATAGGACTGTATGGTATTGGTTTAATTTGGAGTTTCTACAGCTTTGTCAACAGTGTAACATAAGTTTATTTCTTCATTTCTAGCCAAATGTACCCGTATATTTAGCTCAAAGGTATCTGTTCAGCAGTAGCTTCCACAGGATTATTTTTAATGCATTGTGTATTGTGGAGGTTCAACAACACACAACACGTCAAAAAACAAACCTTGAGAAAATGTACGCCCTTAAACAGACATAGATTGCTACTCAGCATGCCAGCCTTTTTTAAGTGAAGGTTGATTATTTTTTGCGAATCCTTCTCAAGTAGATTTCCCAAATTTGTTGGCGAAACTGGATAGTGACTTGATCCGTTCTGCGGCTATACCCCTATAAAAATCTTCACGGTCCAGCGCATTTGCCATGTGCATCCTTCTTTCCAAATGGCACGGCCAGCGACGAACCCGCTGGCACCTGCCCTGCAAGCGATTTTGACCTGTGGTACAAATTGGCTGAAGTGAACGCCAGCGCTTAACAGTACCCAAGGAATATCTATTGCTTCTGTTAACTGACCACAATGCTTTTCCATAATCACTTCATCAAACTCGTGGTTTGGGTCAGATGGAAACTCCATCTTCATGATCGTTGCTCCAAGCCGCGACAAACGATGTGCAGATTCGATTATGACTGACGGCCGAAACTCTTTAGCGAATTTAGCATCACTTTTTTTAATTACAGGGTCAACTGAATAACAGATGGGCTCCAGCAATAATGGAATATCTGCTGCATGACATTCGGTAATGGTTAAGTCAAAACTCGTGAGTAGTATCCATTCAGCATGATCAAAGAAATAATTACAAGCGAATGCAATAAATGCGAAAGCATTAACCTTACAAAAAATGGTCTGACCAAGGGTGGCAAACAAAAATATCACTGCAAGAATTGTGGATCGTATAGCACACTTAACCCTGAGCCAAAATACTCTCCAGAACGAAAAGCAGAAATTAATTCTTCGTGCATACCATGAAAGGTCAAGTATGCGGGGGATTGAAAGTCCTTTTGGTGTCGCCAGACAGACCTTGTCCCAATGGATTTAAAAAGCGAATGAACTACCTCCACTCTCCTCGACCCTAGATGCCAGTCAAGATGGTGAGATGCTAGAGCTGCACAAGTTATGATCATTTATCGGTTCTAAAGTCAATAAACGCTGGATTTGGATCGCACTTTGCCGTCGTACACGCCAAATCATTTCATTCTTTATTGGTGATCGAACAGTAGAAAGCTGCTGCCGATTATGGTCTTGGATACCCAGAAACTATCGACATGCTCAAACCTTCAGTGAGTTCTGGGAAAGTTATCAAACTGTGTTTG
>JBCCSO010000504.1:0-4209 GCA_039199965.1 Chloroflexota bacterium
GAAAAACTGTTCTCACTATACGATTGGAAGTGTAAAGAGCTTGCTCCGGCCGCGATCTCCCCACAGATGCTGGCAGATTGGTAAAGTGACCAACATCCGGTCACCGTGGCTAAGCAATTTGCGTAACACTGCTCTAAGTTTGGCGCCTGCATCTGTGGGAGATCGCGGCCGGAGCAAGCTCTTTACACTTCCAATCGTATAGTGAGAACAGTTTTTCTGCTTGATAAAGTATCAGGAACTTTCTAGTGTGTTCCGTGCAATGCTTTTACCGTCTGCTAATAAAGCAAATCGCTTACATCAATTACTTTAGAATTGATGTAAGCAATCAGAAAAATGTAGGCTTCGAAGCTTAAAAACTTCATGTAGAAGTCTTTTTGTGCCAGCTTACTCAACTAATGACAATACATTCTCCTCATCATAGGCCCTTGTTGGGATCATATTGCGGTCAATATCTCCTGACATAGTCAAGTATATATCCTTAATGAATGTGGAATCGTAGAAATACCAAGAATGACTTACAGCACCATCAACTTTTTCCCCAAGAATCTCTTTGTTTTGATTGTAGTAATGGCCACAATTGACGTTTATTGATTTGGGGTGCGGCTCTTTGGGAAGTCCTACACGCCCAGCTCTTGGAGAAACCCCGATTCGTTTTGCATTCGAAAGTTTCAAGACCCTGTCATATGGATTTGAGTAATTCGTTAGTCTAATGCTGTGTCTAAACAGCGAAGAGGATTTTGGATTGTTTGTTGCAAGTGAAATTGAAGAAACATCCGCTGCGACGAACAGTACTTGGCTAACTGTCCAATTTTGTTCTGCAATTGGAGGGCGGTCATCGGCATCATCAAAAGCTTCTCTAACGACATATGCACCTGCCGAGTGAGCTAAAACATGGACATTGATTTCGCAGTCAAATTTCTGATTTGATGCAAGGTGCTCAATACAATCTTTTACAAGCCTAAAAGCTGTTAATTTTGCGTCTTCTCTGTCTTCTAAGTAGTTAAGAGCACTGGATCCACTGGGCCAGTCGAAACTAACTACGATTCCTTGAAACCCTTCTGCTTCAAGCCCTTCTCTAATCAAGTTATGTCGAGTAACCAGATCATCTATGCTGGTGTTATAGCCGTGAACAAAAACTAGAATATCGCCACAGCTTTTGCCTGTAACCGGATTTACGTTCGGTGATGACTGAGCGCGCACCTCCTTGAACCAGACACCTTTGTTTATTTTGTCTTTTGGTGAAAAAGATTTTTTATTTTTCGGGAATCTAAGAAATGTTGAACCACCGGGTTCACTGATAAACTCTCCCCTCTCAATTCTTCTTGTAGAAATTATATAATTTGACATGTTTAAACTCCTTGTAGGTAATGTAGTCAGTCTTTCAATATAACAAATAAGTTACTGAACCACAACCCAATTTTCCCGCTCGCGCGCAAATTTAAGGGTGTAAAGCTGGCTCCCATTGTCAATGGTGTAGACGGCCGTGGCGTTTTGTCCGTCTAGCAAGACACGCTGAACCTCGTAGCCGCGATCATAGGCCTGCAACGTTATCTCATTATAGGTAGCCCCCAGCGGGTCGATAAAATTGTTTTGATTGTCTAGTGCTCGCTCGATGCTGCCCATGAGTACTTCGGCCTGACGGAAGTTGCCTGAGCGGAGCAAGATTTCCGCTTCAGTCAGCATCACCTCAAGCACTAAGTTGATAGGAAGCTCCGGCCGTCTGGTGAGTTCGGCCGTTGTCCCCGTGTCCCGCAGCAAATTGGGGCGGGGTAGCCATGCCTCCAAAAAATATGCGGTAGGATCATGCATTTCTTGATAGCGGCGCATGATGTTGTAATAGCGAATGGTGCCGTTTAAATCGGCCACAATATTTTTGTCCAGCGTCATTTCACCCAGCTTAGTCAGCCACTCCTGCTCAATCTGCACCAGGGATTTCCCGTAGACATTTTGCAGGAACAGATCAAGCTGAGCCGCGTCTTGCCCGTCCGGTGCGTTCTGATAGGAACTGTATAGTTCTCTAAACTTCTCCCAGCCGTACGTGTCCACTAAATATTGGACAAATGCACCGGCCTCTAGATAGCCGATTTCATGTTGAACCGGATAGAAGTTATCGATAATTTGAGGTAGGGGTATGTAGAAACCTGTGGCTACGAGGGCTGCCGCCCGGCCATTTAAGTCTTCCGGTTTGTAGTGTCCGCCGCTCCCCCAAACAGCTAATCCTTCAGCTAGGAATGTGAGACGGCCGCTGGTTGCAATCTGCTGATCTAAAAGATGAATTGTCTCATGGACCAGCACCTCTTCGATACGGCCGCCAGAATAGTTGCGGTCGCTGTAGCTCACCACCAACGACCCACCGGCATAGCCACCTTGGCCGATAATTTTTTCAATAAAGTAGACGTCGTAAATTCTGCGCGGAGCTTCTTGTAGCGCAATACTGGCCTTCTGAATCGACTCATTCGTCAGGAGTAAGAGTTGTTCAATGTCACGATGAGCGGCCGTGCCTGACGCCACATGTACCCGTGCAAAATCGGTTTCACGCACAATCCACTCCTGTGAGCTGCTGACTTCAGCCAGCGCATTGGGCGCTAAAACATTAACTTCATAGCTGATGCTGTTGTTGTCAGGATTTTCGTCCCCAATCTGAATCTGATCGGTAGGATCGGCCGTAAACGTGATTGTGTTTATTCCTTGATATTCAGTTGTGTCCCATGCGCGGGGGAGCAGGAGCAGCGTTTCCCGGCCTAGATTTCTGCCGTTGAGCGTTTGGCGGGTAAACTCTTCCCCATTGATAAAGACATCGACTACAATCCACTCCGGCCGGACATCTTTAGGGATTGAAACGGCAAGCTGTAAAGTCACTCTGTCACCCGCGTAAAGCGGACCGGCTGGGTAAAGATTAAGCTGTCCTTGCTCAATATAAAGCTGGTCTTCGACAGTTACAGGGGTAGCGGGCTCAGGTACGGCTGTATCTGTTGGCAGAGGGGGAGGTGTAAACGTTTCTGTAGGGAGTGGGACAGGCGTTAGCGTAGGGTTTAACGTTGGTGGCGGGGCGGTATCTGTGGGCACAGGCGGTGCGGTTGATGTTGAGGGAGGATCAAACTGTTCAGCCGTTGGCTCAACTTCAGGATCGGCTGTACAACCGATCATTAATATCAATCCGGCCAGCAAAAAAGTGAACCGTGCGGTTCTTCTTATGAGGTAAACGTGATCCCTCATCGATCAATCTCTTCTCCGTGGGTATTATAGGGCGTGTTTGGTGTAGAAAGAGAAATCTTAAGCTACCTCTAGGGTGAGATAAAGGGTATAAGTTATGAATCAACAGCCGCGAAAAGTTTTAACAATAGGTGGATGGGACCCGTGTGGGGCGTTTGGTGTTGCGGCAGATATAAAGACGTTTTCAGCGATGCAGTGTTACGGGATGGCGGTGATGACAGTGGTGACCGCTCAAAACAGCTTGGGATGGCACGGAGCAGAGTTTGTTTCGGCCGATTTAGTTGCGCAGCAGCTTGATGCGGTTCTTGGGGATTATGGTGCTCAGGCGGTCAAAACCGGCTTCCTAGGCAAACTCGAAATTATTGAAACGGTGGCAGCTAAACTCAAAGAATATGCTGTGCCCAATGTTATTGTTGACCCGGTTTTATTAAATGCTCAGGGAGCAGCCATGTTTCCGGCCGAAGTGGTGAGCGCCTATAAAAACAAGCTCTTTCCGCTAGCAACCGCCATTACGCCCAATCGACGGGAGTTGAACTGGCTAATGACGGGTGAGACGGAGTCGTTAATGTGGTCGGCCGAAACCGAGCTACAAGTTTTGTCATTTGCAGATTCCCTTCAAAAAACAGCCATTGTTCTAAAAGGAATGAAGCAAGTAAGTGGAGAATGGGCTGATGGTCTGATTGAAAACGGAGCCGTTACGTTGTTTCCACATGAGCGAGTGGAAACACGCAATGTTAGCGGAACCGGAGATAGTCTATCGGCCGCGATTTGCTGCCTGCTGGCAGAAGGGCTTTCCCTAAAAGATGCAGTTAAAAAAGCATCTCAGCTTACTGTAAAGGCGATTGCGGGTGCGGTCGACTGGCAGCTTGGCACCGGGCCGGGGGCGATTAATCATAATTTGATGAGATGAAAGTCGATAGGATGATTTCTAATCAACTTTCAACTCTCATTTCATCAACCGTTGTTTCACTTCGCTACTAGGGGTAACCCTGACAC
>JBCCSO010000505.1:0-4202 GCA_039199965.1 Chloroflexota bacterium
ACCAACGGCGGCGTCAACGAACACGGCGTCGCAGTACGTGACGTTTGGTCAACCAGCAGCGAGCAGCTTCAAGCCTTAACTCCGGCCGATCAAAGCGGCCCCAATTACTCTGACTTAGCCCGAATTGTGCTGGAGCGAGCCATCAGCGCCCGCCACGGGGTTGAAATCATTGGAGAGCTAATTGCAGAATACGGCTACTCAACCTATGGGGGGAACTCCCACTTCATCGGGGACAACGATGAGGGGTGGGTGGTGATTGAATTTGCCGGGGGGCAAGGGCTGTGGGCGGCCGAACGAGTTGGTCCAGACGACATTCGGGTCAACCGGCCCGGCTACATCGGTGAAATTCCGGCCGACTTTGTGAGCAATCCCAGCTTTATGGGGCCGCCTCATCTGATCCAGTTGGCCATCGACCAAGGTTGGTATGCCCCAGCATCAGGGCCGTTCAACGCCAATACCGTTTATGGGGATGGCAAATGGCGTTGGGAAGGCCTAGCATGGATTGAAGACGAAATGCGAGAGCGAGCCAGACAGCCGGAGAAAATCAGTCTAGCCGACGTCATGTGGGCGATCCGTACCGAAAAACTAACCGGAGACACGGCCGGATATGGGCAAGTGGTGCCGCTGGGACCGGTTAGCGATCCGAGCCTGCGTATGCTGTGGCATGCTCCCATCGGTGCAATGGCCGCCCCGTTCACCCCATTTTATCTGGGTGTGGACAATATCCCGCCAGAATTTGGTCAGCACCGCTACTTGACCACGGGTGAAGATTGGAAGTTTGTGGATGACCGCAAAGCGAACGCAAAGTCTGTGGTCCCCCAGCGGATAGAAGCCACTCGTTCGGCTGTCTACATTTTCAAGCGCTTGCTCTATTTGCTCAGCGAACATCATGAGCTATTTTTACCTGAAGTGCTACCGGTTTGGGAAGCGTTAGAAGCCGCGTTAGCCATCGAACAAAAAGAGGTAGTAGACACGGCTGAAACCCTATTGGCGGCCGGAAAGCCCCATCTGGCCCAAATATATCTGACTGACTACTGTGCCCAGCACGCCATACGCGGCCTAGATTTAGGCGAGGTAATGGTCAACAGCATGGAAGCGCGTAGCCGTATTCTGTTTGGCATTCGGGGAGACACCACATGGCGCGGGCCGGAGCAACTCTGGTAGGATCACAGCATAGTTGTGCCCTTACTTGGCAGAGCCACCCTGTTCTGAGCGGAAAAAATTTGGATTATACTTGCGATACTACGGCCGGAACTAAGCTGTCTTCAGGGATTATGAGCGTAAACAATGTGCCAACACCCAACTCACTCTCTACCGTTAGCTCACCCCCCAGCAGAATCGACAGACGCTTTGAGATGGCAAGCCCTAGGCCCGTGCCATAAGCTTTTCGCGCCATAGAATTATCAACCTGCTGAAACGCTTCGAAAATTCGATCGATGTCCTCTTGTCCAATACCTACTCCAGTGTCTGCAACCTCTATGTGCAGATCTTGTTTTGACAGGGTCACCCGAAGCTCAACCGATCCATCATAGGTAAATTTTGCAGCATTGCTGAGTAGATTGAGCAACACCTGTCCCATTCTTTCCCGATCAGAATAGATATAAATCGGCTGGTCAGTATCTTCAAAGCATACGCTCAACTGATTCCGATTTTGTGCCATTTGGGGTCCAATCGTTCCAACCAAATCCTGAATCAACTCATCTAAAGAAAATGTGCTGATATTTAGCTCCAATTTTTCAGCATCCACCTTTGAGATATCTAAAATATCGTTGATGATCATCAGCAGGTTTTTGCCAGATTTGTGAATCCGCTCTAAATCAATTTCAGCATCTGCTGAGAGTTCCCCTATGATTTGGATATCTTCCATCAATACTTCGCTATAGCCGATAATGGCATTAAGCGGTGTACGCAGCTCGTGACTCATTGTTGCCAAAAAATTAGACTTTGATTGACTCGCATCTTCGGCCGCCTGTTTGGCCTGTGACAGCGTCTCATTAACCGACTTCATGCGCTGGGTCGTAAACTGCAGCATCATCACAGAGAAAATGATGATCAAAGACAGAAAAAGCGCCTGACCAAATGGACCCACCTGAGAAGGATTTGGTTCATAGATCCCTAACATTTGGACAAGATAAAGGGTCCAAATCCAAACGACCAGAATGATTAACCAAACATACATGACTCTAGATGAAGCAAAATATGAAAGGACAACAAGAGTCGGGAATATAGCCAGTATCTCCAGCGCATATAGACCGCTAGCAAAAGAAATAACGATGATTAAACCGGCAATCCCTACTGAAAAAAAGAGGATAAACGCGTGCTCAAATTGATCTTTACGGATGTATCTAAGGCTGTACATTCCTGTTAGGATCACCCCTGTCAGTAGAATTCCGTGCAGCCAGATCCCATTGATCAAATAATAGGCAATAGTAATTAAAGCCAGCGCAAAGCTGCCTGCAAATATTCGCAGGATAGCCCTTGCAACTCTTTCTCTATCTGGATCTTCGAATGGGGGCAGATAAAAAAAACTATCCCATAAGCTTCGGAAAAACGACATACTTGATTTTACAGACCGGCAGGTGCTTGACAAAACAGATATTGCTGGGTGCTGGCACAAGACAAACACTTAAAGCTTCGCTATTCTCACACAGAAACCTAGCAAAAGGAGTTGGGTAAAGCACTAGTGGTTTGTCAATCATGACGTGATGGAAATATCGGCAAGACAAACCACTGTAGGCTACGTCAAGAGTTTCCATCTATCCATCCTTGACGTAGCACTAGGTTATCCGACCCCAGAAAGGTTTTTACGCGAAGTTCGATCAGGGGCAACTCAGTTTACTATTCGAGCCACCACACTATAATTGAAAATGTGAAAATATTTGATTGGACGTCGGCAAAATCAGTAGCTAGATAGTGCTAATAGGTAACTTTATTTTCACTGTTAATGAGTTAGTAGACACGGCCGAAACCCTGCTGGCGGCCGGGAAACCCCATCTGGTCAACTGTTCCACAAATTACACGATATGCGCCATAGATTATAGTAAGGTCACAGCATACTTTAACCCTAGTATCGTTCAACAAGTGATGAAAAGGCAGATGCATCTCAATCGCTTCTCTAACCAATTCCAACTTCGCAAAATAATACGCTACCTCCTATAATCTCAACATGACTCGACTGAATCTAAGATTCCTGGGGTCATTTGGGGTACAGCTAGATAAGCAAGAAGTTACGCACTTTAGATCCACCAATGTCCAGGGGCTATTGTTATATCTAAGCCTACAGCCTGATCGTGCTTTTAATCGTGAGGTCTTGTCTACCCTATTCTGGCCCGAAGTCTCGCAATCCAACGCCAAAACCAATCTGCGCCAATGCCTACACCGATTGAGAAAAATTTTGCCTCAGGCGACTGGTGAAGAACCCTTTTTGTTCATCACGCGTAAGACGGTTCAATTTAATGTCAGCAGTGACTACACGTGTGACGTACACGCCTTTGAGCAGCTATTCGCGGCCGGAAAAGAGTCTGAAGCGATGGGACTCTACAAAGGAGAACTCGCGGCCGGGTTTACGGCCGACAGCCTAGAATTTGAAGAGTGGTTCCGGCTTGAGCGAGAGTATTTGCACACCAAAGCGATCAACGCGCTCAAAGAATTAGCGGTCAAAGAGATGGGGTCGCAAAATTACCAAGCGGCCCAAGAGGCAGCCCAGCGCCACCTGCAGCTTGACCCTTGGAATGAGCAGGCCCACCGAAGCTTAATGCTGGCGTTGGCCCTGAGCGGCGACCGAAGCGGGGCGCTAAACGCATATGACAACTGCCTCAACGTTTTGTACGAGGAGCTAGGCATCGACCCAGAAGCTGAGACGATTGCGCTGTCTGAAAAGATTGAAACGGGCGAGCTGGATGGCCTAATTGAAACAGTCGAAGTTGAGGTCGCGCCCCCCCAAACGCTCAACAAAAGCCAGATTTTAGACCGATTGGAGCCACTGCCGGACCAAAAGCTGTTTGGTATTGAGAAGCCGCTGGCCAAAGCGGTAGAAGCGGTAGCGGCCGAAACCCGGCCGTGGCTAGTAGCGTTAGACGGCTTGGGCGGTATCGGTAAAACCACGCTAGCGAATGAAGTGGTCCACCATTTTCTTGAAACGGACCGTTTCCTTGACATCGCGTGGGTGAGCGCCAAGCAGGAAGAATATGTGAGCGGCAAAG
>JBCCSO010000506.1:0-4191 GCA_039199965.1 Chloroflexota bacterium
AGCGGGTTAATCAATAGCCAACAGCGTCGCTGCGCTTACAAGCCAAAAGCCATGCTAATACGGCAGCTCCTTAATTTTCTCTCGGCGCTTTGTTTTGCGCAGTTGTCTGCGCTCCTGACGGATTTCTTTGAACGGCTGGCCGATTGATGCGTCAAGGTAATTTTTCTTGGTGCGGATTTTGACAGTATTTGGGCCGCCCATGCTGTAAACGACATCGCGCAAAAAGTCGATCAGATCTTGTTTACGCGCCAGGTGAGCGTAATCCTCTGGAAAAACAGGATCGCCAATCTCGATACGTTCGACTGAGTTGCTCTTATTCATCAGCTCATGCAGATAAAGCGACACGCGTATGACATAGCTAAACTGGCTCAACACTTGGAATTTCCAGCTATTCCGGCCGTGGAAATAAATGGGCACAACGGCGGCTTGGCTCTGCTGGATGAGCTTTGCTGTAAACAGCTTCCATTCAATACCCGTTATCGGGCCGAAGACCCCTTCAGAGGTCATGACACCACCGGCCGGGAATACAATGACTGCTCCCCCTTCATCAAGCATTTTGAGGGCTCGTTTTTTCGTTCGAATATTCATTCGATTGGCTTCTCGTGTGTCATCAAACGAAATAGGCAGCATGTTGTTTTCAAAATCATCAAACTGATTCATCGCATCATTGATTAGAATCGCCCACGGTTTGCGGAAAGTTGATGCCAGTTTGCCTAAGACCAAGCCATCCAATAAGCCGTAAGGATGATTGGCAATGAAAACCAGTGGACCCTCGTGTGGAATATTTGCTAGTTGGGCTTCATCCATATCTAGTTTGATATTCAGCTTATCGAGAACCTCATTAAAAAATTCAGGCTCACCGGCATAACGATCGGGTACATTCTCGTAAATTCGAACGATTTCATCTTTGCCAGACCACTTTTCAATAGTTTGAATGATCCACTTCTTTGCAGGGTGATAATGATCTAGCGCGTAACTGAGTCTTTCGGGTGTTTTCATATTTATTTACTCGCAGTCTTGCAGAACAATTTAAGGCATGGCTAACAACGCACTGTAAAGGCGTATTACGACCTTACAGTGCGTTTTGTTTCAGCAAGTCGCTTTTTAAAAATGGCTTCGAATCGACTTAGGCTGTAAAGGGGGTAGATCGGCACAACTCCCACCCATCTGTCATTTAAAGTTTACAACGAGTGTTGCACCCATTTCCATATTTCTATGGGACCAATTAAAAAAGGATGTCTACCCGTGACTTAGACATCCTTTTTTAATAGATAAACTACCCTTTTAGGCCAGAGCGTGTCATCGCTTCAATAAACTGCCGTTGGGTAAAGAAGTACAGGATCAGAATCGGGATCATTGAAATGATGGCACCCGCCATCTGCAAATGAAGCTCAGAGCCTGCCTCTTGTATAAAGCTGTTTAATCCGTGCGAGATCGGCCGCCAATCGTCAGAACGTGAGACTAGCAGCGGCCAAGCCAAGGCGTTCCATGCCCCGTTGAACCCCAGCAGGGCAATGATGAAAATCGGGGCTTTAGTGAGTGGAATAACCACGGTGAACAAGAAACGTACGTGCCCTGCACCATCAATCTGGGCCGCATCCCACAGCTCGTTGGGGATCTGCATGTAAAACTGGCGCATCAAAAAGATGCCGAAGGCGCTAGCCATAAACGGAATCGTCAGTGATGGCCAATTATCAATCCACTGAATGGAGCCAACTTTACCTAGCCATGAAACCGTAATGAAGTTGGGGACCCATGTGATGGCTTCGGGCAGAATGAGCGTTGCCAGCATCAGGCCAAACAGGAAATTTTTGCCGGGGAACTTCATCCGCGCAAATGCATAACCTGCCAGAATCGTGAACACAAGCTGTCCAGCCACTGTGATGGTTGCTAGTCTGACACTGTTCCAGAAGTAGATACCGAACTTTCCGTCTTCCCAAGCATTTAGGTAGTTTGACCATTGTGGACTGGCGGGTAGCCATGCCCGGCTACTGACCTCAGTCAGGTTCATTAACGAGAAGCTAATAGAGAGCAGCAGTGGAAAAATACACAGTGCTGCACCAAAAATGAGAATGCTGTAGGTGAGAATATTTGAGAGCTGATTGCGTCTTAAGATTGAACTATTCATAGAACACCCGATCCTGTGTCAAGTTGTTGGTGATGGTTGAAACGCCAACAATGATCAATAGTAAAATAATGCCTAGAGCCGATGCATAGCCAAAGCGAGTATCTCGCACGAAGGCATCAAAGATGACCACACTAGCGGTGTCCATCATGCCCCTGGCTTGTTCTGTCCGCAGAACAAAAACGCTGTTGAACACTTTAAAGATACCAATAATGGTAACTAGGGTGAGAAAATAGGTGGTTGGAGACAACAGTGGAAATGTGATTTGGCGGAATTTTTGCCAGCGGCTGGCCCCGTCAATAGATGCTGCCTCATACATATCTTTGGAGATATTTCCCAGTCCGGCCAAGAAGAAGATCATGTTGTAACCGGTATATGTCCAGATACCAAACAAGATCGCTACGGTGAGTGCTAGACTAGGGCCACCCAACCAGTCTGTCCAAGCCCAGCCGCCGAAGTTTTCCCCCATGAGGACAAAAATGCCTTTTGGCTCAGCTAACCAACCCCACGGTTCCGCCCCTAGCCATCCTAGAAACTGATTGATGGGGCTGGTTGGGTTACCTGAAAAGATTACGCGGAAGGCGGCCGCAGCCCCTACTTGAGGGGTAATGAAGGGGAGAAAGTAAATCACGCGGAAGGCGGTTTGCCCTCTAATTTCTTGGAACATGAGAACGGCCAAAACGAGCCCTAAAAACAGCTGGATCGGCATGGCTCCCACTACGTACCAAGTGGTGACTGAAAGACCTGTCCACCAATCATCCTTACCTTCTGCAATAACGGCCGGTAGCTCGCTAATGAGTATCCAGCCACCAATAAGAAGGAGCACTGCGGCCGTTAAGCGCAGCCAGAAGCCCAACCCATTGGCCGCAAACTGGGCCCTGCTCCATAAAATCCACGCGATATAGAAGAGGCCAAAACCGGCGCTAATTAACAGCACCTGTGACCAGATCGGCAGCGCCTCACCATCTTCAACCGCTTCTGCAATGGCGAGCGTGATCGCATTGGTTGTCAGATAAACTAGACCGCCTGCCAGCGTAAGCAAGAAGCTCGCGGTCATGAAGCCTGCATAGTAATCATCAGCTCTGTTTGAGCCCCAGTCTGGAACACGCTGAAACATAAAGTAAACAACAAGGCCGCCTGCCACAAGCAAAAAGGCGGGCCAGAATGCGGCGTTTGCTTCGTTTATGGTCCAAGCTTCGCCTACAAATCCGCGAAAGGCTTCCCTAATTTCCAGTGCGGTAATATCAGAGTTTTGCTGGCGCAAATCATTTAATTTCTCGCCCACCTCTAAAAGGCCAGGTAGATAGACAAAAATCCAGCGAATGAAAGCGGCAAACCCGACGCCGGTCAAAATACCGGGAATGGTCCACTGCCACAAAGGCTGACCGTACTTTTCTGCCAGATTTCCCTGTTCTCGAATGCGATTAACCGCCACAATCACAAATATGATCGCAATCCAAAAAGCGATCACATAGGCTAGGTTGTCGATGGCTCTTACATATTGGCCAAAGCCGTCCGGCCGGCCGATGATGTTGTTAATGCCACCGCGCGTACTCTGATATGCCGAAAAAATAAGGGGGAAAATGCCAAACAAGAAGATAATGATCATGGCTGGCAATATGAACAAGTAGGCTAGAGCCGCCTCCCGTCTTTGCATTCCCATTCGGCCGGAAAAGAAACCTGTACTCTCACTCTTCGTTGCAGTGGGGGCTACTACTTCATCGTCTAAACTTTCTATCGTTGCCATTTTTTCCTCGGTTAAATTACCACACTAAAGAAAGGGAGCTCAGTCACTGTTCTTTATAAACTGAAGAGAAAATTATTAAAAATCAACTTGAAGATGGGACAAGTACCTTCTCTTCAGCCCTGAACCAAAAAATTTCTAGACGATTCAAAGTGTAGAAAATACCTAAATCGCCTTTTAGTAACCTTCGAACAAGAACATTTTTCTAGCTGCCTGACACAAAATATTTAAACCCATATCTGCTTCAGATTTGCACAGATATGAGAAAAAATCTGCGAAATTGGTAGATAAAGTTTGATTATTTGAAATTAGTGTCGTGTAG
>JBCCSO010000507.1:0-4191 GCA_039199965.1 Chloroflexota bacterium
ATTCAGCGCGGCCGTCACCTTCTCAACCACGTACTCCGGCATAGAACGATTCACCTCATCAGCTAATTCAATAAAGCGAGCTGTGTAATTAAGTGTTTTGAGCTTCCAATTCAAGTAGTGAGGATCAACCGGAATACAATGACCACCCAGACCCGGCCCCGGCGTAAATTTCATAAAGCCGTACGGCTTGGTAGCAGCCGCATCCACAATCTCCCACACATTTAGCCCTAGTTTGTCACACATCAATGCCATTTCATTGACTAGCCCAATATTGACTGCACGGAACGTATTTTCCAGCAGCTTGACCATTTCGGCCGCGGCCGGGCTTGATACAGGCACAACCTGCTCCACAATGGCACCATACAATTTTGAAGATACCTCAAGGCAATCCTCTGTAACACCCCCCAAAACCTTTGGCGTATTCCACATGACGTAGTCTGTCCGGCCGGGATCTATGCGCTCAGGGGAGAATGCCAAAAAGAAATCTGATCCAACCTCTAGATCACGTTGAGACAGTCGAGGCTGCAAAATTTCCTCAGTAGTGCCAGGATACGTTGTACTTTCAAGAATAATTGCCTTACCAATGACACCCGCTTTCGCGATTTGCTCCGTTGCATTCACGATGTAAGAGACGTCTGGATCTTTGGTTTTACGCAGAGGAGTGGGCACACAAATTGAAATCGTATCAACCTCTTGTAGTCGACTATAATCGGCTGTGGCCTCAAACAAGCCATCATTTACCATTTGACTAACTTTTGAGCTCTCGACATCCTCCACGTGGCTAATACCATCATTTAGACCTTCAACCTTTTGAGTATCTACATCAATACCTAGTATCCGGAATCCGGCGTCAGCAAACGCAACAGCCAGAGGAAGACCAACATACCCTAGCCCAATAATGCCAACCACTGCGTTTCGATTCTCAATTTTTTCAATTAATTCATTTTTAAGATCAGACATGTTCGAATTATACAGAAACATACTAGAGAAAGACGCAAGGTCCGCAGTTTTTTAACTAGGTGGTTAGTCCTGAATCATCAAGATTTCAGGCAACAGGCAAAAAAAAGGCCCTCAACCCGGGCGGGCTGAGGGCACAAGCAGAGAGGATGCATCTCCATGTGGGGAGCAATCCACATAGAAGGAGGTCATCTTAGATAAACCAATAGACAACTTTGAGCAGGAAGTTGCTATCTTTTTCTTAAAAATGCAGGAATATCAATGTCGTTTGGAGAAAAGCGAGATTGTGCCGACGATGGTTCTGACTCACGACGCGGTGCCTGCTCTGGCGGCCGATTTTGAGGTTCTGCTGAACGTCTACGCTGTTGTGACTCATCACGGCTCGGCCGACGATTCAACTGGCGCTTTACCTGCATACGCCGACTTTGCTGCTCGCGCTCAAAGCCGGTGGCAATCACTGTAATACGTAGAGCGTCACCCATCGATTCATCGATAACGGCACCAAAGATAATATTGGCGTCTGGGTGAGCTGTTTCGCGAATAATCGCAGCCGCCTGGTTGACTTCGTATAAACTAAGATTGTCACCGGCTGTCACGTTGAACAGGATGCCTTTCGCACCGTCAATCGTAACGTCTAACAAACGCGAATTAATTGCTTGGGTTGCAGCCATGTGGGCACGATCTTCACCTTCACCTTTGCCGACAGCCATGAGTGCTGCGCCACCACCTGTCATAATTGTGCGGACGTCAGCGAAGTCAAGATTGATCAGGCCGGGAATCGTGATCAGTTCACTGATGCCTTGGATACCTTGACGCAGAACATCGTCTGCCATTTCAAGAGCCTGTTCCATGGTTACCCGGCGATCGGTCAGTTCAAGCAAACGATCATTGGGGATTACGATAAGCGTATCGACATGCTCTTGCAAACGCTCAATGCCAGATTCGGCCGAAGAGGCGCGTTTGGTTCCTTCGAACATAAACGGCCGCGTGATGATGCCCACCGTTAATGCCCCAACATCTTTGGCGACTTTAGCAATCACAGGCGCGGCACCGGTTCCCGTTCCGCCTCCCATTCCGGCCGTTACAAAAACCATGTCTGAGCCATCTAAAATATCAAAAAGCTCTTCAATAGATTCATTGGCCGCCTTCTCACCAGCTTCGGGATTACCACCAGCACCAAGACCGCGGGTCAATTTATTTCCAATTTGAACCCGATTTTCAGCTTTAGAAGCATCTAGGGCCTGAGCATCAGTATTTACAGCGATAAAATCAACGCCTGAGACCCCAGCTTCGATCATGCGATTGACCGCGTTGCTACCGCCTCCACCGACTCCAACGACCCTTAAACATGCTGGTCCTAACGTTTCATCCTGTCCGTACATGTGTTCCTCTGCAAATTTTGTCCAGCAAAATTTCTTCTAAAGTAATGTTGCTTTGTTGCCTGGCCGTGGATCATAACGGCTGGCAAACTGCTCAAGCGTAGATTTTTCTACAAGCCACTTGTTTCCAAATTTGATTGCGGGCAGCTTGCCCTGCCGAATCAATCTGCGAACAGACTCAGGGTGGATGTTTAGGCGATCACTCACCACGTCTACACCCGCATAACTTTCTAACAGATTATCTTTAATCGACATATGGACCTATCCCACACCATGCGGGACACTACAACAAATAGCAATGTTGTGATACTACAACAAATTATATTCTATGTCAACATAATATTTAGCAGATTAGCAGACAAAGTTGATATTGGAGTTCTGTATGCTCAGTTTGAAGCCAAAATCTAATCAATAGCTGAAAAATAGCCGCATTTTAAATACTCTCCCTCAGGAAATTCCGGCCGGAGCGGATGATCGGCTGCGTGACCCGTTCTAAATTGCTCCCATAATGGTCGTCCTACTTCATCGGCCGTATCGAGTACCGTATTAAAGAAGAGGCTCGCTGGGACGCGGCTGCTACAGGATGCCATAACCAAAAGCCCCTGCTCTGCCAGCACTCCTAGCGCCAAGCGTGTCAGCCGCTCATACGCTTTAATTGCACCATCCACTTCACTTTTGTTTTTAGCAAACGATGGCGGGTCAACAACAACCAAATCAAACAACCGGCCGGAGGTAGCTAAATCTTCCAGCACTTGGAATGCGTCAGCCGCAACTGTATCGTGTCGACAGTTAGCCACATTGGGCAAACCCGCATTTAGTGCAAAATTCGCCTTGGCAGCATCCAGTGCAGGCTGGCTCACATCAAGGCTCATCACGCTTTTGGCCCCACCGGCCGCCGCATATAGTGAAAATCCCCCAGTGTATGAAAAAACATCCAGTACCGTTTTGTTTTTAGCCAGCTTACCCAACCGTTGGCGATTGTCACGATGATCAAAAAAGAAACCGGTTTTGTGACCACGGATCACATCGGCCGCAAAGTTCAATCCATTCTCAGTAAACGGCACCGGCCCGTCTAACGGATCTCCCTGCAGAATCATCCCATCCTTTAGCCCCCACGTTTCACCCGCTTGAACATTGCGAGACAGACGCAGCACCCAACGCATATTTGGCATGATTGCATCTAATCCAGCCAAAACAGATTCAAGATGAGGGAACCAAGCGGCCGAATAAATTTTGATCACCAGCGTATCCGCATATTTATCGATGATAAGCCCCGGTAGATAATCACCTTCACCATAGACGAGTCGGTAGCCGGTTGTGCTGGTTTCTGCCAAATGGGCTCGCTTGTCGGCGGCATCTTTCAGGCGGGCCAAGAACCAGTCGCCGCTTATTTTTGCTGGCTTACCGGCCGCCAACATTTTAACCCGGATGGGAGAGTCAGGGTCATAAAGGCCTACAGACAAAAACTTCCTTTTTTGATCGAATACAATCGCAATGTCCCCACCTTTTGGTGAAAAGCTCTCATCCGTTATCCCCCCATCAAAAAGCCACGGATGACCTTGCCTAAGTTTCTTTTCTGCACGTTTCGTCACCCGAATTGCAACATTCTTCGGCGAAACAGGCGGAATGCCTCTTAATTGATCCATTATTACTCAATGTACCGCACAAGATTCATATTACTTCGACAGTTTATCTACTAAAATGCTGTCTGGTTAATGGATAAGATGATGAGATGATAGATTAGCTCATCATCCCTTCAACTCTCAATAATAATCTTATGGTAACCGCTCCCAATTATGGCACAGCCTCTGGCCGTCACGTAAAATTTCGCCCTATGTCAACCGTAACCGTTACA
>JBCCSO010000508.1:0-4190 GCA_039199965.1 Chloroflexota bacterium
GCAAAGGATGTATAGTGAACGGATGGCGCAATTCAAACTCAAACTTTCAGCGATGGCGCACGGTGGGCAAGCCTTGGGCCGGGACAAACGCAATCAAGTCATCTTTGTAGCGGGTGGTATTCCGGGCGAGATGGTTTTAATCGACCTTGAGGAGAATAAGGATCGGAAGAAATATCTATCGGCCGACTTAGTGCGCGTGGTCAAACCATCGATCAACAGACGGCCAGTCTCTGGATCACTCATTGGGCCCCACGGTGGATACACCTACGCACACATCAAACCCAAAGCCCAACTTGAGTACAAGCGGGCCGTTGTCACAGATCAGCTCAAGCGTCTGGGCAACATCAAAGTGCCGGTTGATCCGTTTGTTAAGTCGCCTACGGAATGGGGATACGACCACGACATCATCCTGAGCCCAACCGATCAGGGTGGTTTCGGCCTGTGGGACCCAGTACAGAGAAAAGTTGTCTTGCCTCAAGATCCAATCAAATCCCTGATCGAGCCGCTCCAGCATTTGATGCAGGACTTGGATTTTGATCTGCCAGAGCTGCGCCGCCTGACGCTGCGAGCCTCATCAAATGGGGAGGCGCTGGTTGCATTTGAGGTGCAGGATGTTGAACCCCCTGAGATTTTGGTCGACTTCACCGTATCGGCCGCCATTGTGCTGCCAGACCGGACCTGTGCCAACCTGATTGGTGATAGCTTTGTGGTGCGTCAGGTCAACGGCCAGCTCTACCGCATTTCGGCCGGATGTGAGTTTGCGGGCAATCCACCTGTGGCAGGGGCGATGGCAAATAAAGTGGTTGAGCTGGCTAACCTGAGCGGAAAAGAAACTGTACTTGATCTGTACAGCGGTGTCGGCCTTTTGACCAGTCATCTGGCCCAGCACGCGGCCGAAGTCGTTGGCATTGATCGCAACCCAGATGCGATTGAAGACGCTGCCATCAACCTGTCAGAAACAGAAAACGTTAGCCTATACGAAGGATATGTTGAAGACATTTTGCCTGAGCTTGAGCAAAAAGCGGATGTGATCGTAGTCAATCCATCCGCCGTAGGGATGACGCCTGATGCGGTCAAGGCGGTTGCAAAAGCGAAAGCCCCCACCGTCATTTATGTTAGCTCAGACGTTGCGACGCTTGCGCGTGACGGCAAGCAGTTGCAAAAAAGCAGCTACAGGGCTGAACGAGTTTTTGGGTTTGATACGGCTCCCAACACGTTTCAAATGGCTCTCGTGGCGGTTTTCCGCGCGAAGAAGTAGCGCAGCCTATTCACGGGACTGCCTTTCTTCCACTAAATATAGACGACCTGCTCCTAGCAACCCAAACACCACAATAATGAACAATATCGGCACGCGCAAATCAGTTCCGTGCGGGAAGTAGAAGTACAGCACCGCAAACATAATGATCAAACTAAGCAAGACCGATATGCCTACAAAGGCAAACATCTTGGCGCCAGACAGTTCACCTTGGGGGTTAAACCAATAGAAAACATAACGAGTAAAGATGAGAATGACGGCCGGAAACAGCAGAATCGGGAGAATAGAGAGTATAAACAGGCGCAGGTAATTACTTTCTGTAGCGTAATAATAAAAAAGATCAATCATTTTACATTAGGAATTCTGCTCTGGCCGATTTCCAGTCCGTGCTAGAGACGACCCGGTGGTACACCGACCGGAGCTTAAGCGAAAGTTCTATCAATGATTAATAATTCAATATGGTTGAGAGCCTAACCTTCTAAACCAGCGGCCGCCAGCTTCTCAGTTTCCTCCGCAATGGTCAGCCGATCAATAAATTGATTGATGTCCCCGTCCATGACAGAAGGCAGGTTATGGCTTGAGTAGCCAACGCGATGATCAGTAACCCGGCTCTGCGGATAATTGTACGTGCGAATCTTTTCAGACCGATCGCCACCACCGACTTGGTCTTTGCGCATACCAGACACTTCAGCATTGTGTGCAGCTTCTTCTGCTTCTTTCAATCGGCTCTGAATGATTTGGATACCCAACTGTTTGTTTTGAGTCAAACTTCGTTCTGACTGGACCTTCACCATCAAACCAGATGGCTTGTGGATAACGCGCGCGGCCGTGGCATTTTTCTGCATGTGCTGCCCACCGGGGCCGCTAGAAAACTCTGCTTTGATTTCCAAGTCATTGGGGTCAATCGTCACATCAACCTGATCCACTTCAGGCATGACCGCCACGGTTGCCGTACTGGTGTGAATACGCCCCTGAGACTCAGTCACCGGCACGCGCTGCACACGATGCACCCCACTTTCGTACTTGAAGCGAGAATATGCACCTTTGCCGCGCACATTGATGATAACCTCTTTGTAGCCGCCAATCCCGATGAAATTTTCATCCATGATATGAGTTTTGTACCCTTGCTGTTCTGCGTAGCGCAAATACATGCGACACAAATCGTTGGCAAAGATGGCAGCCTCATCACCACCGGCCGCCGCCCGGATTTCAACGTAAACGTTCCGATCATCGCGCGGGTCTTTGGGGATGAGGAGCTTGCGCATCGTCTGCTCTAAATCAGGCAGCTTGGCTTCCAATCCCTTAATCTCATCCTGCATGAACGAAATCATCTCTTTGTCATCTTCAAGCTGGATCATCTCTTTGGCATCTTCAATTTCGCTGAGCGCACCTTGGTACTCAGCGTGGGTTTTGAAGAGTGGCTCAATATCTGATCGTTCTTGAGCAAGCTCAGTTAGTTTTCGATGATCCGACATGACGGCCGGATCTGTCATCTGTCGCTCAATTTCTTCGTAGCGAGCGACAACTTTTGCGATTTGTTCAAACATGGATGATTCAAGTTAAACATTCCGTCCGCAGACAAACACATCTGCGATCAAAATGCATGTTTTTGTTGTTTCAGTAAATTGGAAAGGGTGTTTCTATCGGGATGTGTCATTATAACGAGGGGCGTGAGCGGGTCAAGGTGGGGCGCACGGTTTTAGGCAATGTCTTACTCCTACTGATCGATTGCTTGACCCATCGTACAAAACAAAAAAGCCTCCGGAGTTTGATTCTCACGGAGGCTTTGTGCCATTTATGAAGTTGTGTGAATAGAGCATCTTTTACATCAAAATTGAGATGATGCTGAACAAGACTGCCGAACTGATAACGCTGGTGAAGCTTATAGCTTTGAGTGAAAAGCGGCTGGCGGCTAAGGTTGAGCTTTGTCCGGTGTATGCTGCTGAATATTCTTTATGGGTTGCTGATGCTAATTGATGGTAGTTCATGATTTTTTCCTTTTTTTGTGTTTTGTTTTTGGCCGTTGCCGGCCGGTTGTTTGAATGAATTAACAGTAGTTTACGAACCGAGCGTTTCCATTTCGTTTCAACTTTTTTCCCACCTAAAAACTCACTTTTGAGCGGCCGAAGAACCATCTACTTGTCAGCCAATTTGTAAAGCAAAACGCTGATTTTCACCGCTTGCACACTAGACTAGTAAGCGCGTATGCCTCAGAAACGATTAGGAGAAAATCAGAATGAAAACCAAAATCCCAAGTGTTTGTTTGTTTCTTTTGTTGGGGTTTCTGTGCCTTACCCAAATCCCTCGGCAAACTGAAGCCTTTGATCTCCCGGCCGATTTTGAGAACCTCTCAGTGATTACCAATCTGGCAGACCCAGACGGCTTCGCGTTTAGCCCCGACGGCCGACTATTCATCAGCGAGCGGATCACGGGCAAGCTTTTGGTTGCCAAGCAAAACCAGCAAACTGGGGATTGGACCCTCAATTCGGAACCGTTTTACACCTTCGACATTCCCAAAGATGATCAAGGTGAGCCTGAGGCCCGCCGCTCGGCCGGACTGCGCGACCTTGCGTTTGACCCCGACTTCGCCACAAACGGTTACGTGTACGCCTTCTATATGAAGGATGACGTCCTGCAGAATCGAGTCGTGCGTTTAAAAGCGAGCACAACCAATCCCGATATTACAGACACTACTTTTGGTGAACAACTGCTAATCGACCTGCCGTTTAACAGCACATTTTCCAGCGGCAGCCACAACGGCGGGGCCCTTGAATTTGGCACAGACGGCAAGCTCTACATCACGACGGGGGATGGCTGGACGGGTGAGTTTGCGGGTGATCCGGTGCAAAGCCTGTCAACATTTACCGGCAAAGTCCTGCGCATCAACAGCGATGGCTCGATTCCGGCCGACAACCCCTTTTATACGCAAACAACC
>JBCCSO010000509.1:0-4187 GCA_039199965.1 Chloroflexota bacterium
ACTTCGGAAGTTTCGTTTTTTCAATTAAATCCTAGCTATCTGACACAAAATTTTTCCGTAAATACATCGCCAACTGGATGAATCCAGCGGCTATGAATGATGGCCTTCGGCCTTCATAGGCCGGAGGCCATCGTTCTGAGCCGTGATCTTTAGATCGTCGGCAATTTGTGCTAGGTAGCTAGATTAAATCTTGAATAAATCAAATAAAACTTCCGAAGTCCGGCTGATTTACTAGCCTGCAATCGCAAAAGCAACAGCTACGGAAAGAATAACAGCAACCAAGCTAATTCCTCCCGTTGAGAGCCACTTCATGGTTGAAGACATCGTCTCGCTGCGCATGATTCGGCCGTTCGCCATTCCGGCCGCCACGCCAAACAGTGCCCCGACCAAGCCACCAATAAACACCATTGCAACCGGCCAGCCTGCCCACAGGTACTGACCCCAAGTCAACGGTTCAGTGGGATGGTATTTTTCATTTCCAATCATCACCGAAGGGATCGGATCGACGAAGTTATTGACCATCCGCACATCGACTGACGTACCATCATTTTGGGTCAAGCCTTGGCTCAACCACTTTGACCCTTTGGGGGCTTGTTCGCCGTCAACGTAGATTTTTGGAGCCTTGAAGAATTTAATTTGGTCCACTTTAATATCTTGGCCTTCAAAACCGGGCAATTCGATTGAATATTGCATTTTTCACTTTCCTTTTTTCCGGCCGCGTTTTTCCTTTTTGTTTGATCGTACCGAAAAACTACTAAATTTGTTCACAGCTGCAGGTCATCAACAAAATTTAGTGTAAGTGAAGCAAGGCTGACTCGTGTCTCAAAGTAGGCTCGTTTTGTCTCAAACGAAAATATGCAGATGCAGGATTTTGTTCAAGCAAGTCGTGTAGGATTTAGCTAAAGCGCTGAAGCTCTGGCCAGAGCGTTTCCCAACTGGCTAGTAGGCCCGAACAGAGAAAAATCTCCGGCCGCGGTTTCTCTATCCCGTATCTGTTTTCAGCTTTACCCACAAGGTCACAGCTTGAAAAATACCCATCTATCTCATTTACCTCATACCCTATCGTTAAAACAGCATCTGGGGGATTTTCTCCGTAGCCTCGGAGCCAGTAGCTATTTACCGGACTGATAGCTACCGGCAAGTCATAGCTATCACCATAAATCTGGAATGCGCTAGCAGAACCGTAATGGGAAGCCAGAATACCTAAATTTTGGTGCATATCTTCATGGGCTTCATAGATTTTTGCCGTTTCATTGACAAGGTCATCCCAACCTATTTGATCATAATAGTTATCGTGTATCCCAAGCGTCAGGTCCCACACCGCAGAATGAACTGGCGCAAATGGGACAAAGATTATCATGCCTGCAATAGCCCCCACAACGAACAACCCCCAACCAGACCATATCAATCTATTCTGCACAGTCTCAGATTTGTGCGATAGCCAATTGGAGATAAAAACAGCACCTGCCGCAAGCAGAGAGGGGTATAGCGGTGCTGTATAGTAGAATCGGCCGCGGGCTACTGCAAACAAAGCGGTAGTCAGAATAAAAATGATACAAATCGGTCTAAATTTTTGACCATCACCTGCTAGCAGATAGTAAAGTCCTGCAATAGCCAGCGGCACAGCAACCGGATTCAAGTTCACGTAAAGCTGCTGCACGAAGAAGCCGTCAGCCCTCCCCATAGCTCGATCCCTCGCGCTAATTGAATTGAGAAAGTCAATTGAAATAAAGTCATGCTGGATCTGCCAAATTAGGTTTGGCAAAAATATAAGCAGGGATGCTCCAACGCCCAACCACAGCCATCTAGAGAACAGATGTTTACGCAAATCTGCAAAAATGAGTGCGCTCAAAGCCAAGCCTGCAACCAAAAATATCATCGTATATTTGGTCATCATGCCTAGCCCAATGAAGATACCTATACCAAGCCACCATGTAGGATTGTCGTCTTTTAGCAAGCGGATGAGGCAGTAGAATATGAGCACCCACCACAAATAATCAAATGTAATGTACTGAAAGAGGGTAGACATCCCCAATGACATAATCCCGATAGCCGCCGCCAGCGTAGCTATGACCTGAGCCCTTCTATCCCCACCCAGCTCTTTGGCCATCAAACCTGTCACGACCATAGCGATACACTGAGCCAGCACAGCCAGTGATTTGATACCAACCAGCGATGGTCCAAAAAGCTCAAGCCCGATACGACCAATAAACGGTGTTAGCGGTGGGTATGCAACGTATCCCCAATCTAGATTTAGACCATTTGCTAAAAAAGCTAGTGCATCCTGATGAAAACCATACTGATTATTGAAAACCAGATGGACAGCAAATTTAATCAGGGCCAATCCGATGAGCAATTGTAGATCAGATAAGCGGCTCTGCGGCCATTGAATATCGTTTTCCCGGATCATTTTGATCACCTCAATCATACTTGCAGCACAGCGTCAACACAATTGCGGAAGTAGGCATAGGCATTTTGAATATACACGTGCAGGTTAGATACGCAAGCTCTTTAGAAATGACCAATAATTTTGCAGGTTTAGGTTGTGACGCGCTGGCGTAGTTGACCGCACCCGGCCGCAATGTCTATCCCTCTGCGCTGGCGTACGGTTGATGGCAGCCCGTACTGTGCGAGAATGGCTTGGAACGCCTGCACCCGCTGTGAATCACTAGGTGCTCCCCCGTACCCATCGGTCGGATTCAGCGGGATTACGTTGATGTGGGCGTCCATCCCGGCTAATAATTGACCCAGCGCATGGGCCTGTTCGGCCGTATCATTTTCATAGGCGATCAGCGTCCACTCAAAAAATATGCGCCGCTTGCGTTTTTCTGTGTAGTAGCGGCAGGCATCCAGCAAAGTTGCCAGCGACCAGCGGTTGGCCGTCGGTACTAGCCGCTGCCGTTCTGCGTCTGTGGCCCCGTGCAAAGACACTGCCAAGTTGATCGATCGTTTTTCATTGGCCAATCTACGGATACCAGTAGGCAGCCCAACAGTACTCAGCGTGATATGGCGCGGCCCCAACCCCAAGCCTCGGTTGTCGGTCACAATATCGATGGCCCGCATGGTGTTGTTGTAGTTGTGCAGTGGTTCTCCCATTCCCATTAAAACGATATTGCGTAATTGAGCCACTTGCTTGGCGGGTCCCGAATCTTCCGGTTTAGCCGATGGCTCGCGGAGCAATCGCTCTACAAATACAATTTGCCCCACAATCTCACCCGGTGTCAGGTGCCGCATAAACCCCATCTGGCCGGTGGCACAGAACACACACCCCATCGCACAGCCTGCTTGGCTACTGACACAGGCGGTGTAGCGGCGGGTTTCATCCGGCCGTTCCTGACGCCCTGCGTAGCGCATAATAACCGTCTCAATAGATTGATCATCTACACATCTGAGTAAAAACTTACGCGTGTTCCCATCGCTGCTCCCCAAGTCAGATAGCGTGCCCAGTTTGCCGATGGTTGCGTTTAGGCTAAGCTTTTTTCTTAAGTCCAGCCGGACATCAGGCAAATCATCAACCGTTTCAGCCAAGTCACGATACAGTCCTTTCCATACAACACCCGCATGAAATTTACTGTATCCCCAATCGGCTAAAAGCTTAGTGAGCTGGTCATATGTCAGATCATGAAGGTTGATCATGTTTACACAGGCACCCTTAGAGCAATGAGATGAGTACCGCCGCGTATGTTTCTTCGGCCGTAATCCCCTCAAACACCTGCTTGCTTTTACCATCGCCAATCGTTACCACATATCCGCCGATGCTCGTCTGCAAAATCATTGATGGTTCACTACCCAGTCGCTCAATCACCATCTCGCGCATTTGAGATTCATTTGGAAGCCACACAGCGTCAACCTTATACACAAAGTCAAGGGCCCATTCAACAGCCCCATTAAACGTGATCGCTTGATAACCATTGAGCACTTCCATGGTGACAGTCATATCGCTCATCGCAAAAACCTTATCATCCATCCCAACATCTGGTACCGCAAAAAAGTCATTCGTTTTTGGGGTCCAAGCCAATCCGGCCCGTTTTAACTTTGTCGCAGTTTCTATGGAAATTGTCATTTAAAAATCCTCACCTTTTTATCTCGTTTTTATCGCTTATACGGCTGTTTCGCAAGCCACTTTATAATCAGTTCACACCCTAGATTGGTTATAAAGTCTCTCTTACATTTTCGCGCCCCCTCTA
>JBCCSO010000510.1:0-4183 GCA_039199965.1 Chloroflexota bacterium
GCGTCTGATGTGCGCGACCTGACAGATCGGCTCGCATTTGGGACCGATGTTGGCATTGTCTACCCCGGCGCGCTCATTCAGGGGAACAGCTACCTGAACGGGACGTTTACCCCCATTACCATTCCACGTTCAGGCGGCACCATCACCATGGAAGGGGTCACGCTTTTGCCCGGCTCGTCATACAGCCGCGATATTTCAGAGATGTCGCCTGACGAAGTGCAGGATGCGATCAAAAATATTTTAGAAAGCTATGACCCTGACGGTGGCACCACGGCCAATTACGGAGACGATTTCCGACAAACCTATTCGTATGAGCACATGCTGTTTACGCTAGGGGTGGACGCTCGCTATGGGATCGGCAGCATGGAGGCGGATCTCAGCATCGATACGGAGAAAGAGACCAACTATGTCTTTTACAAATTCCAGCAGAAGTTTTATGACGTCGTTTACACCGCCCCTGAATCATCAACCTCTGTTTTTAGGGATGGCGATAACTTCGCAGAACCGGACCCGCTCTCACCACAAATTGGACCGGGCAATCCACCGCTGTACGTGCACAAGGTCAGCTACGGCCGGATTGTCTATTTCGTGGCGGAGTCTGAATACAACTCAACTGACATTGAAGCAACGCTCAGAGCGGCCGTAGACGGCAAAGGATTTGAAGGTAGTTTGGATTCAGGCTTGACCTATGAGCAGGTGCTCGATGAAACACGCATTACGACATTTGTTTTAGGCGGTAACGCAGGAGATGCAGTGCAAAATGTGAAAGCAGGTTCGGCCGAAGATCGGTTTAAAGCGATCACCGAGTTTGTGGGCAGCTACGGCAATGCGAACTTTTCAGCCCAAAACCCGGCCGCGCCGATCTCTTACGAGCTACGATATCTAAAAGATCGTCAGCTGGCCCGCATGAGCTACACAACCACCTTTGACAAGAAGGATTGCACCAGCGAGCTTGTTTTCCCTGAGCCAGAGCCAGAAGATGGCAAAATGTGGATCCGTTTCACCAGCGTTGATGATACGGCCACCCTCTACTACGGCAGCGGCAACACAAAGATCCACTCGTTCAAATGTGTGGGTAGCGGAGCTTGTGATGAAAGCAGTGGCACCCGGACCGCCATTCACACGTGGCTGACCGACAACAACTACAAGTTAGACCAAAACCATACGTTCAGGCTAGAACTCGATACAGGGGCAGGGGATGGTTCGGTTGAGCTAAATTACTATGTAGACAAAACATCCAATCTGAAAGGCACAAAAGACTGGTTCTGTGAGGCAAGCATCATCAACAATTGTCCGGGTAAAAAGACTTGGTATTACACAGTGAATGTGAATGATGGAACATGGCGGAATCAGTAGGGTTTTTAGAGGTTAGGTGGGAGAGATTAGATGTTAGTTGATCTAACCTCTAGCCTCTAATATCTACCTTCCAACTTACCCTTTCCCACTCGATTTTTGAGTGTCCCCACACCTGACACAGATATTTCTAGCTCATCCCCCGGCCGTAAAAAGCGCTGGGGGATGCGGCTTCCCCCTGATCCTTCAGGTGAGCCCGTGGCGATAAGATCCCCCGGCCGCAAATCGATCGTGTGAGAGATGTACGCAATCAATTCGGGAATACTAAACACCATCTCACTAGCAACGGTGTCCTGCACCAGTTCCCCGTTTAAGCGAGTTTGCAGCGTCATTTCAAACGGATCATCAATTTCATCGGCCGTCACCAGCCACGGGCCGCACGCGCCTGAATTGGCAAAGTTTTTGCCCGCATGTACGCTATGTTTTTGCCAACCGCGTACAGAGCCATCGTTCATGATGGTGTACCCTGCAACGTGCTCAAAAGCACTTTCGGCCGGGATATGCCGCCCCCCTTTGCCAATCACCAGCGTGATCTCCCCTTCGTAATCAAACGTATTGGCGGCCGGGCCAAGCGGCAATTCTAGCGGCTGACCGTGGCCGACCAAGGTGCCATCCAGCTTGGCAAACAGAATGATGTTTTCGGGCGGTGGCATTGTCTCGATTTCACCCTGTTCGTTTGGCACCGGATATCGTTTGGGATAGTTAACACCCACGCAAATGATCCGCTGCGCATTGGGGATCGGTGGTAGAAGCTGTACGTCTGATAAAGGGATTTGGTTATTGGATTGGGCGCAATCGGCCGCAAGTTGATCCAATGCGTCAGCCTCCAACACATGTCGCAATGTGGGGTAATTTTTCACAAACTGAAATGATGGGCAAAAGATATTTTCATGGAAAACAATACCAAACTGAATAAGACCACTGTATTGAAAGCAAATTAATTTCACGGGATGCTAATTTTAACTAAAGAATTTATTCTCATATAGATTTTATCTTCTTCAGGCTATTATTTATAATGTCCAAACCTGAACTATTCAGACACACGGTTACATATAAAACCACTTTTCCAATTTAAAAATGGGCTTTGACGCTAATCGATTCTAAACGGAGTAGATTATGGCTTACAATTTGGAGCAGATACGAAAATTATTGAATGATGCATTTAGTGCTGATGAGGTCAAAATTTTAGCTTTTGACCGCTTTAATTTTGTTTACGAAAACTATGCGGCTAGCCAGAGCAAGAACCAATTGATTCTTACAATTATTGAGAGAGCATATAAGCATGGTCGAGTCTTTGAGCTCCTCGAATACATAAAAGAAATAAATCCCAAAACATTTAATGATTATCTTCCACGCCTAAAAAAAAGTCCCCAAACAAGCATAAATCATGCTGTTCCATCGACTATCCCTCCTCAACCATTCTTTATCGGCCGCCAAAGAGAACTCAATATTATTTCGGAAGCAATCACGCCAGAAGCACGCACTTGGGGGGTACTAATTGATGGACCGGGGGGGATTGGGAAAACAGCTTTAGCAATTAGAAGTGCTCATCTTGCACCTTCTCTATATTTCGACAGGAAGATATTTCTTTCGGCCAAAATTCAAGAACTAACACCTAAAGGTGAAGAGGTGCTAGAAGATTTTATGCTCTCAAACTACTCTGCATTATTGGCTGAACTTGCATATGAGCTTGGTCAAGATCAAATTGCTGACCTTCCAAGGGACGAAAGGGCTAAATCGATCCGCCGTGTACTTGCAAACATTAATGCGTTGATAATAATTGATAATTTAGAAACATTTGATGAAGCTGAACAAATTAGAATGTATCAATTCCTCTCACGCTTACCTCTTTCATGCAAAGCCATTGTGACAAGTCGTCAACGTAGTGATATTGATGCCAGAATTATTCGTTTAGATCGATTGCCCCGAAGAGATGCATTAACACTAATTAATGAGTTAGCTCAAAATAATCGCTACCTCAAAAAAATCAACTCTAATGAATATGACAAGATATATAGAATCGCAAATGGTAATCCTCTCCTCATAAGATGGTTGGTTGGGCAATTTGGTAGAGAAGGTAGTCAGTGCAGAACTGTTGAAGAAGCATATTCATTTTTGAAAGAGGCTCCGAAAGGAAATGACCCCTTGGAGTACATTTTTGGGGATCTTCTGAACTCCACATTTGACAATGAATTTCGAGTGCTGGTCTCATTAGTTCATTTTAAATACCCGCTTAAAGTCGAATTAATTGCTAAATCTGCCGGCATATCAAAATCTGACGCTCATACAGCTTGCGAAGATTTAGTTGATCGGGCTCTACTAATTTCAGATGAATCGCAAAAAACTTTTGTCTTGCCTCCTTTAACTGCGACCTTTCTTAGGAGGGCTCACATGGAGGCAACCAGCAAGTCTGGTGAGCGGCTGAAAAAAAACGTATACAATCTTGTAATACAAAATGGATACAACAATTACGACAGGTTCCACTTTTTGGAAAAAGAGTGGCCCATGATTTCTGCTTCACTACCCCTTTTTATTCTAGGAGATAACAACAAGCTACAGCAGATATGCGATGCACTCCAGATGTTTTTCAATTATTCAGGCCGATGGAAGGAATGGTTAATTCTTAGCCAACAAGCCGAGAAAAAAGCTACAGCTGCTGAAAAATACGATGATGCTGGATGGCGTGCATTCGATTCGGGAGCAGTACATTTTTTATATTCAGATGTATCCGAAGTAAGAAAATATGCAAGCCTTTGCCAAAAATATTGGAGCAAGAGCAGAATGGCAGGATTCCGTGAACAAGTTGCAGCACTTCGCCTTCAAGGCTTAA
>JBCCSO010000511.1:0-4183 GCA_039199965.1 Chloroflexota bacterium
GCAGTTTTCTTCTCCGTTGCCAATCATCAAGACTGGCAACCTCAGCCTGACGAATGGTCTTTTCGATACATTGCAGCACACATGGCCCAAGTTGAGCTAGATTGTCACCTGCACCGTGTCACTGACATTTCGTCCGGCCGCAATCCCCATTACGACTACTACAACAACGACGGCTGGGATTTCAGCTCATATGATATTCAGGACTCAATTGGCGTATGGCGCGAACGGCGCAACGAAGTTGCCATGGCGATACGCCGATTAGATGAATCTCAGCTGGCTCAGACGGGCACTCACACCCTATTTGGCACCATCGCTCCCATAGATATTCTTCGGCTTGCGTTGGATCATGACGCAGAGCATGAAGCTCATCTAAAAGAGATCATGGCTCAATTTGAAGCTGGTGAAGGGCAATATGCCTTAACGGGTGAAACAATCATTATTGATGAGTGATTTATCATACGAGCTTGACAAAGCCATCGAGACACACGAAGAGCTGTGTGCAATGCTCTATCGTGTGGCCAGTTACCAAGATTGGAAGCCTGACCCATCAGAGTGGTCATTTAGGCTGATAGGGGCTCATTTGGCGAAAGTTGAGCAAGAATCCTATCTGGCTCAAATTGACACGATGATTGCTGGCGGGAACCGGACGTTTTCACAGTATTGGAATACAGAAAATGAGCTGGGTCGGCCGGAACTAACTGACTCAATCATCCGGTGGAAAGAAAGCCGCCGGAAGCTAGTTGAACGATATAAGATGCTTGGCGGTCGGATCGACCAAATTTCTGTAAGACATGATGTCTCTGGACGAGTAAATCCCCGTCAGCTTCTCGAAACTGTGCGCAATCATGATGATGATCATCTTCGTCACATGAAAAAAATTCTTGAACAATTTGAACTTGAATAAAAAATAACGCAGTTCGCTGCGTCCCTACTTTATAAAATCGCGTTTTCTTTCCCCATGGAGGACCAGAAATGGCACATAAACTTGAAAATATGTTGATAGATGTTCCCAGTGACATCGACATCGCCCAAGCCGCAACCCCACTACCGATTCAAAAAATTGCGAATGAAGCCGGTATTTTGGATGAAGAGCTTGAGCTTTATGGCTGGACCAAGGCTAAGGTGAGCCTAGACGTTCGTGAACGTCTAAAGGATCAGAAAAATGGCAACTACATTGTTGTTACTGCCATTACACCCACCCCTTTAGGTGAAGGCAAAACAACTACAACAGTTGGGGTTAGCCAAGCTTTGGGTGCCCATTTAGGTAAAAAAGTGATGACTTGCATTCGTCAGCCATCAATGGGTCCGACTTTCTCGATCAAAGGTGGCGCAGCTGGTGGCGGCTACAGCCAAGTCATTCCGATGGAAGAGTTTAATTTACACGGGACAGGCGATATTCATGCGATTTCGATTGCCAATAACGTTTTGGCAGCTGCCATTGATACCCGCCTGCTGCACGAGGCTACCCAAAGTGATGAGGCACTTTATCGTCGGTTGACCCCTGAAAAGAAGGGCAAACGAACTTTTTCACCATCAATGCTTCGTCGCTTGAAAAAGCTGGGTATCGATAAGACCGATCCAGCCGAGTTGACCGCTGATGAAGCGGCCCGCTTTGCTCGTCTAGATATTGATCCAGACACGATTACTTGGCGTCGGGTTGTAGACTGTAATGACCGGATGATGCGCGGCATTACGATTGGGCAGGGGCCGAAAGAGCGGGGGATTACCCGCGAAACCGGTTTTGACATAACCGTAGCCTCTGAAATCATGGCGATTTTGGCTCTGGCTACCAGCTTAGCCGATATGCGCGAACGCTTGGGTAAAATGGTGATTGGGCTGAGCCGCAGTGGAGAGCCGGTTACGGCCGAAGATATCGGCTGTGCGGGTGCGCTAACTGTTTTGATGAAAGACGCCCTCAAGCCAACTATGATGCAAACGCTAGAGGGGACCCCGGCTCTGATCCACGCTGGCCCATTTGCAAACATTGCACACGGCAACAGCTCGATTGTGGCTGACCAAATCGCCTTAAAGTTGGTTGGCGAAGACGGGTATGTGGTAACCGAAGCTGGCTTTGGGGCTGACATTGGTATGGAGAAATTCTTCAATATTAAGTGCCGCTATTCCGGATTGGTGCCAAATGCTGTGATCTTGGTAGCAACAGTGCGTGCTCTTAAAACACACGGTGGTGGACCGAAGGTGTCACCTGGTAAGCCTCTTGATAAAGCATACACTGAAGAAAACCTTGAACTACTTGAAGCTGGCTTAAGCAACCTTCGTGCGCACATTAAAAACGCCAATCTTTATGGTGCACCAGTGGTTGTTGCCATCAACAAGTTCCACACTGATACTGATGCTGAAGTTGAGATGGTTAAGAAAGCTGCCGTTGAAGCGGGGGCAGTTGACGCCGTGATGTCAAATCACTGGGCGCGCGGTGGTGATGGCGCAGCTGATTTAGCTTCGGCCGTGGTGAAGGCTTGTGAGATGGAAAGCAATTTCAAGTTCTTATACGACCTTGATTTGCCGATCAAAGAGAAAATCGCAATCATCTGTAAAGAAATGTACAACGCAGATGGGGTTGAATTCTCTGAGAAAGCGGAAGAGCAGATTGCAAGCTACGAGGCTAACGGGTTTGGCGGATTGCCGATGTGTATGGCGAAAACCCATCTTTCAATTAGCCATGACCCTGCGTTGAAGGGCTGGCCCACCGGTTTTACTGTACCAGTACGTGAGATTCGGGCTTCTGTTGGTGCGGGCTTCTTGTACCCGCTTTTGGGGACCATGAGCACCATGCCCGGCTATCCAACACGACCGGCCTACTACGACATCGACATTGATCCAGAAACAGGACAAATTGTTGGTATGTTCTAAACTGTAGCCATCACATAAGAATTGATGCCTTAAAGGGCTGTACAATTCGTGCAGCCCTTTTTGTTTACATATAATGTGCGCGTGAATTTAGCAATCTTAGCCTCTGGGCTTATTCCAGAACGATTTTATCCAGTAACAGGAGGCGGTTACCAAGCTGTCTTCGGCCGTTTGTTTGACCACGTTGAAAACGCTAAGGTCAATATGACGATTTTTGATATTTCGGCCGGGGAATATCCTCATGACTCCGCAGCATTTGACGGGTTTTTGGTGCCTGGATCAAGCCGATCTGTGTACGAAGACGAACCGTGGATTCATGATCTTGCCAGATATGTTCAAGAATTGAATCAAAAGGGGAGCAAGTTAGTAGGCATTTGTTTTGGTCATCAGATGTTGGCTCATGCTTTGGGTGGTAAAGTAATCAAGTCACCCAAAGGTTGGGGGATTGGGCTAAAATATTTTGATGTTTACCAGCAAGAAGAATGGATGGTGCCGCATCTTGATCGCTTCAAGGTGCTGATGAGCTGCCAAGACCAAGTTGTGGCTTTACCTGCAAACAGCACCGTTTTAGCTGGGAGTGATTTTTGCGAAGTTGGCATTTTTAAAGTGGGAGAAAATATGTTGGGCATTCAAGGGCATCCTGAATTTTTGCCTCAGTTTTCTGAAATGCTGATGGATGCGCGTACGGACCGCATCCCGGCCGATACAATTGCGGCGGCCAGAGAAACATTAAACACGCCGGCTGATACACAAGAGCTGGCTACTTGGATTTACAATTTCTATAAAAGATAAGCTCGTTTCTGAGACTTTACGACCCACTATATGATTTATTGTCGAGAGAAAATTGAGGCCGGAAATGACATGATTTAACAAGGGGGCGTCAGTGGGGCAAGCCTTGGCTGCCATTGATATTGAGTGGGAAGAGTGCTGCGGGCACATGATTCAAATGTTGAGCAGAGCCTTGAAGATGGGGATGAACTGGCGGTCTTTACTTATGTGGCCGGTGCGTAATTTAAGGGTTGAAATACGTTGATGTAGAGAAATAAAAAAAGCGGCCGCTGGCAAAAAGCTAGCGGCCGCTCTATGTTTTAGTTTTATCTTTACTTTCTTTAAGAAGTTTAAAGTGCAGCGATGACCACAATAGCGATGCCGATGATTGAAAGAATCATGGGTACATAGTTAGTTGTGGTAACTGTTTTATATTTTCTGCTGTAGTATTTCATCAAAGTTGGATGAGTCATTGGTTACCTCCCAATTGATTTGGACCAGTTTTTAAATTAGAGAACGAATGCCAGAACCGCGTAAACTGCAAAGGGCA
>JBCCSO010000512.1:0-4177 GCA_039199965.1 Chloroflexota bacterium
CAAAATTATCGAAACCTTGACCCAGCTTGCAGAGCTGCGCTGGTGATGAACAAGGTAAACAATCTGCAGATTGGTGAGCAGCTCCATCTGGCAACCTACACGGTGCGTAATCACCTGAGTCAGGTTATAGGGAAGCTCAATGTATTTAATAGAACGCAGGCGACTGTGAAAGCAGTGCAAGTAGGACTAGTAGATTGGTAGAATACAGGCTGCTATGCTGAGCCATGATTGAAAATCGCATTTATTGAGTCTGCTTCAACCTTTCAATTCGCTCGTCTGGAGAAGGTGCAAAAATTTCTTCAATTAAATTTGCGTAGCCTATTAACTGTCTAACATGTTGTGATCCGGGCTGTAACTCTTCCCTCAAAAACACACATAAATGCTTACCCCTCGCGGTCAGAAGATGAAAATGCGTTTGATTTAATAGAAAGGATAGTCTGTTTGTTCCGACAAGAAGCTTTCTGACTGGTTCAGATTGCTCATCGTGCGGTATTAATAGTTTGCAATTATCTTCTAGCCAATCAAATTGAGAGTCTAATTCTAATTTCGTCAGTGGATTATATGGATAGACTGCGCTCACCCTCACTAACTTTTGTAAAATATCGAATCGGGGGAGCTCCACATGTTTAAACTCAATCCAAATACCCGTGAACTCAGGATTGTAGCTGGAGTAAAACTCATCAAATATTTTGACGTGAGCCTTGTCTGTTGAATAGCTAAAACAGTGACGACCTTTACGAATTTGTCTTGGAGCTAAAATAATATAGTTAAAGGGAGCGATTTTACCGGTTGATGTTTGCTCATATGTAATTTCATTTTCAGCGGCCGAAATTTGATAGTCGAGTATTTCTATTTCTTCCAATTCTTTTGATTCAAGCCAAGCTAAAATGGAATGATTTAATCGGCTCAATATGCCCCAAGTATTTGCAGGGAGTGTTCTGTATGCAAGGTAAGATAAAATCAATATGGGTGCTACGATAGCACACAAAAAAGTAAGCAGCTCGGTAATGTCAACCATTTAATTACGCCATCGTTTATTTAATGAAGTATGCTGCTAGGGATATTTTTCGGTTGAAGCGAAAGGTATCTAGATGAAGCTACTCTTCATCATCGTCTAGCGCCCCTTTACCCTCAGCTTCCCCATCAAACGCTTCAAGCAGCATATTGAACGTGTCCTCATCCATGGGAGTATCTTGCTGACGCTGTTTCCAGAACCCCTTGAGCTTTGTGTGATGCACAGCCGGAATATCTGAGTCTTTTACATCCAGTTCAACATCGTTGGCAGTGAATACGATCGCTGCCCCAATCGGCAGCTCTGTTTCGGCTAGATCCGGTACATTGTGGCTGATCCATTTCGCAATTTGCTTCACTGAGTTCTCAGCTTCAAGCGCCGGATTCCCCAACGTTTGTTGCCCAAAGAATCGCTGGAAAATGCCGATCTTTTGTTTCCAGCTCACCCCATCAGCCGTCACCGTACCTGACTGATGTTTAGCGATCAGTGCCATAATCCCGTAAGGAGTTAAGACCATGTGATTTACCGGAAACACATAGTGGTACAAATGAGAATCCCGCCCAAACTTTCCAACTTTACGCAGGCCCTCGTCAATCGCCTCATGGATGACCGGTTTTTTGATTAAGCGGTTGGCGAAAAAAAGACCAACTTGAGACAAAATCCAGCCGATTGGCAGACTAAACAAAGCCAAATACGAAAGCTGAGAGCCTTCATCGGCCGTGAATGTCAAAATAAAGCCGCCTAAAAGCACCCCAATGCCCAAGAAGCTGAAGATAGAGCCCAAGCGTTTGCGTGAAGCCACATATTTTTCGTTGGTTACAATTCTCATAAACATATTCTAGCCACAGCTATCTGCTATGGCTAAGTAATTTAGGCCATCTTCAAAAAATAATTACCCAGAAAACGAGCTTTTGGGATAGCTACAGGTTGATTTGATTAATCCAAATTGGGTAATTTAAGTTTGTATAGGTGATTGAAGAATGAAGCGTCCTAAAAATTAACTGAAATCGCCTCATTGCCAAGCAGGAGGCGGCGTTGTCCTGCCTCAAATTTCTTCAGTTGACCTAACTAAATCGCTCTACACAGCCGGTCGGCCCAAAACCAAGCAGGCATTTTGCCCACCCAGTCCAAACGAATTAGACATCGCGTATTCGACCTTTTTTTTGCGGGGCTGATTAGGGATATAGTCTAAGTCACATTCAGGATCTGGCACATCATAGTGCCATGTAGGGGGCAGCACCTTTTTATCAATGGCTTGCACTGTAAATATCGCCTCAATCGCACCGGCCGCCCCCAACGCATGGCCAGTGAGTGCTTTCGTGCTGCTGATCGGCAGGTCATACGCATACTCCCCAAACAGCTTTTTGATCGCCACCGTCTCAGACCGGTCATTAAACGGGGTTGAAGAGCCGTGGGCATTAATGTAACCGATCTGCTCAGGGTCAAGATTACTGTCTTCAATCGCCCATTTCATAGCGCGCACAGCCCCGCGTCCATCTGGGTCAGGCTCTGCGATGTGATACCCATCTGAGCTAGAGGCGTGCCCGAGCACTTCCGCATAGATTTTTGCCCCGCGAGCCACCGCATCTTCCATACGCTCAAGCACGACTACACCAGCCCCTTCGCTAACAATAAAGCCATCTCGATTAAGGGTAAACGGCCGACAGGCTGTTTCCGGTTTATCATTATGGCTAATGCACAGGCCGCGCATGGCTGAAAATCCTGCCAGCGTTGATGGATGAATGAGGCTATCGGCCCCACCGGCCAGCATACGGTCAGCCCGGCCGCGTCGGATCAGTTCAAACGCTTCACCAATCGCTTGGGTGCCCGTCGCGCAGGCGGTTGAAATCGTGTTAATAGGTCCTCGCGCTTTTGACAACGCGCTTACAAAGTGGCTCACCATGTTGGGCAGCGCGCCAATAATGGCATACGGAGAAACTTTTGAAAATCCTCGGGCACGATAGGTTTCCATGCTTTCAATTGCGTGCTGGAGGCCTCCAATCGCCGTTCCAATTAAAACACCGCTTCGCTCATCTTCTCCGGGATGTGGCTCATAGTTGGCATCTTGCATCGCTTCGGTAGCCGCCGCAATCACAAGCTGTGAAAGTCGATCCATTCGCCGCCGTTCTCTGCGGGAAAGATATTTTGATGGGTCAAAGTTTTTGACTTCACCTGCAATCTTGCAAGGAATATCTGAGGTATCAAAATGTGTGACTTGGTTGATACCCGAACGGCCGTGCATCAAGCTCTGCCAAGACGCTTCTGCTGTATTGCCGATAGGAGTAATTGCTCCCATGCCGGTAATGACCACGCGCGGGTCACCACGGTGATCGGTAAATTTCTTCTCCATTCGTCCTCAGAGGATCTACGATTTGAATTCCAAAACGGTCGCGTTTTTAGACCTCTTTACACTAATCGTAAATCGGCAATCGCAAATCAGCAATTGATTGGTGCGTTTACTAAGACCAACCGAAACAAAAATGATCTAGTGAAACCATACATCGGTTGGCTGTAAGGCGATTTCAAAGCGTTCATTAGAACCTTGATTTTTAAATCACCTAACCAGTCTGTACCCCTTCACGGATCGCATCAACCAAGCCATACTCAACAGCCAGTCTGGCCTGTCCAATCGCGTTCCGTATCGCCTTGCTGCCCGAGCTGCCGTGACCAATCATGACAACGCCGTTCACCCCTAATAGAGGAGCACCGCCAACTTCGTCAGGGTCGAGCATAGCGCCAACTCTGCGCAGCGCAGGGCGTGCAAGTATACCGCCTAAGGTCGATAACACAGTCGAACGTATTTCGGTACGGATGAGATCGGTTAACGTTCGGGCGGT
Source organism: Chloroflexota bacterium (assembly GCA_039199965.1). Classification (GTDB taxonomy): domain Bacteria; phylum Chloroflexota; class Anaerolineae; order Promineifilales; family Promineifilaceae; genus WTJY01. The sequence goes on from JBCCSO010000512.1 coordinate 3,850, forward strand.
AGCTTCGGCCGTTTTGAGCATAATGTTCCCCACAAACCCGTCTGCTACAGCAACGTCTACGTTGCCTGACATAAAATCTTTGGGCTCAACATTGCCCACATAGTTTAAATTACTTCCGGCTAGTAGTTCAGTAGCTTCACGCACAAGGTCATTTCCCTTACCTTCTTCTTCCCCATTCGACACCAATCCCACCGTCGGCCGGTCAATCCCCTTAACCTTGCTGGCATAAATGCTGCCCATCATCGCAAACTGGTACAGGTATTCGGCCGTGCAGTCTGAGTTAGCCCCGTTGTCTAGAAGGATAGGTTTTGTCGGAATAGGAAAAACC
>JBCCSO010000513.1:0-4170 GCA_039199965.1 Chloroflexota bacterium
CCTGTCGGCTCTCATCATCTTCAGGCGTGGTGCCATAGTTCCCAATATGAGGCATGGTAAACGTCACCACTTGACCATGATAAGACGGATCGGTCAATATTTCCTGATAACCAGACAAACTGGTGTTGAACACAATTTCACCGGTGATTTCACCGGTAGCTCCGAAGCTACGCCCTTCCCAAAGCGTACCATCGGCTAAGGCAAGAAGTGCTCTGCCTTCCGTTTTTTGCTGCGCCATCTTTCTCTTCCCCATTTGGATTTACGATTTGCGAATGACGATTTTCGATTTCTGTCTTTTCTTAAAACATGGCTCTTACTCTTATTAGAAGTAGAAATCGTCAATTCAAAATCAGAAATCGCCAATGTACTATGGCATGAAAAAGGGCGACGTATCACTCGTCGCCCCAGCCAAAATTCTAACGTTCAATGCGGCCTTGCTGTCTAAAGCAAAAGCAGGTTTCATTTAACCGCTAAATCTATCATTGTGGCCTATCGGTTGCAAGGCGATCTTGCACAAAATATTTATGATCTAAGTAGGGTGAATTTATGGAATCAGCACAATTCTTTTGCCGCAGAGCCGTGCTTGAAGATGCTCAAACCATCGCTGAAATTCACGTAGCATCTTGGCAGGCAGCGTACGAGAAATTTTTCCCGGCCGACTATTTGGCAAACTTATCGGTGAAAAACCGCAGGCAAATGTGGGAGCGTTTGATCAAAGCAGACTCACCTCGAGCGGCTCTTTTGGTAGCCGGTTCAGATGATGAAATTAATGGCTTTATCGCGGCCGGACCTGCCCGTGGTCTTGATTCAGCCCTAAACTGGGGAGAGGTCAGTGCAATTTACGTTGATCCTTCAGCTTGGAGGACTCCGGTCGGGTACACGCTCATGGAGTCAGCCTGTGCGTTTTTGTGGGAGCAAAACCATCAGCAAATTATGCTGTGGGTGCTTGATGGAAATGATAGGGCGATTCGATTTTATGAACGGTATGGGTTTGTAAAGGACACTTCTCCTAGTGGGGTGCAAATTGAGCAGATTGGTGGGGTGAGTGTCAGAGAGATTCGCTATCTGTTATCGAACTGGGTTTGAGATCAAGGTGGTTGGGCAATGCCCCGCGACTCCATCAATTTACATTTGCAACCTATCTTGCCCACTGACCAAAACCCGCAAAAAAGCCGGTTCCTGCTTGAAACCGGCCGGTGTTTAAAAATAATGGTTGATGCAGACACGATTAGATAGCAACCCTGCGGGATTGAGATGCGGCCGAAGCAAGCTAGAAGAGAGGCAAAGAGCCATGTTTCTAACTCAAATGATGCACCTCTTGCAACCCATAAACGGGTGTTTCTAAGCCTTCATAACGAGCCTTTAGCTGTAGCGACAAGAACTGAGAATAATGACGCGACTGATGCAGATTGCCACCATGGAACCAGAGGTTTTCCTGCTGGGTCGGTTTCCACATATTCCGCTGTTCCCCTTCCCATGGGCCGGGGTCTTTGGTTGTGTCAGAACCTAATCCCCAAACTTTACCCACTTTATCCGCCACTTCTTGTGAGATGAGCTTGGCCGCAAAACCGTTCATCGAGCCGTATCCTGTGGCAAGCACGATCAAATCGGCCGGGAGTTCGCTTCCATCAGTCAGCACCACGGAGTTTTCTTTGATGTGATCGATATTGACTCCGCTGCGCAATTTTACATCCCCATCAATAATCAACTGGGAAGCCCCAACATCGATGTAGTAGCCTGAACCACGACGGAGATATTTCATAAAGAGGCCAGAGTCATCGTCACCCCAGTCTAATAAAAAGCCCGCTTTTTCAAGACCGGCGTAAAACTCAGCGTCTACCTCGGCCATTTTTTCATAAACGGGGATTTGGAAGGTGTGCAAAATACGGTAAGGCAAGGAAGCAAAAATCATATCGGCCGTATTTGTGTCTACCCCGGCCGCAACCGCACGCTCTGAATACAAATCGCCCAAGGCCAGCTCCATCAGCGTATCAGAACGAGCGATGTGAGTAGATGAACGCTGGATCATGGTGACATCTGCGTCATTCTCATACAGGGCGGCGCAGATGTCATGTGCAGAGTTGTTTGATCCTAAAACGATACAATTTTTACCGGTGTATTCCTCACTGGTACCATGTTTACTGGAATGATGGATGTCACCCTTAAAACTATCCATCCCCGGAATTTCAGGCACGTTGGGCATGCCGGACATACCGGTAGCGAGAACAAGCTGCTTCGGCCGTAAAGTGACCTCTTCATCCCCGTTGCGCACCACACTGACGGTCCATTCTTGGGCCGATTCATCATAGCTGGCTGATTTGCACAGCGTAGAGCTCCAATAGTTGAGCTCCATGACCTTGGTGTACATCTCCAACCAGTCACCAATTTTGTCTTTAGGGGCAAAGACTGGCCAGTGGTCTGGAAACGGCAAATATGGAAGATGGTCATACCAAACTGGGTCGTGCAAGCAAAGCGATTTATATCGGTTGCGCCAAGAGTCTCCCGGCCGTTCATTTTTCTCGATGATGATCGTTGGAACACCCAAGCGGCGCAAGCGAGCCCCCAATGCGATGCCTCCCTGCCCACCACCGATGATGACGAGGTAAGGCTGCTCTTTGTATCCCAACTCAGCCTCTTCTTGGGCTTTGCGTTCAGCCCAGTTTTTGCGCCCTTTAAACACCCCGTGTTCAACGCCCATCGCACGATTTGTGCCGGTTGGCTCTTCGTGTCCTTTTAACTCAACCATTGTGGTAAGCAATGTCCAACATTTTCCGTTGAGCAGGCGAATTTGCCCACGGCCGCAGGCTACGGCCGTTTCAAAATTAATCCAGCCGTCAACCACACCATCTGCTTCATTTGCTTCCCCGTCAAGTTCCCAATTAGATGGCTTGACATCACTCAAACGCGCGTTGAGCATATCAGCAACTTGTTCTTTCCCTTCAACTGTTTTGATATTCCACGTGAACGTTACAAGATCACGCCAGTAACATTCATCAGCAAACATATCGACGGCCGCGTCAACATCTCCTTGCTCCAAAGATGCGCCAAAATCGTTTAACCAAGTTGTTAAAGTGTCAGTAGCGGACATTTTTCCTCCATAGGGGTATATCTGGAATCGGATCTGATTCCAATCGGTAACAAGATAAAGCTATGTTCTATGGCACAGGCACCGCATTTTCTGTAGGTTCAGGGAAGCTAAATCGAAAAGAGTATAAAAAACTTTTCAGATGGGGCAAGCTTAAGCAAGCGTCAATTCACTATTTGAAATATACGTCCTCCCTTGTGAGTGATCACTCTTTTTTCTTTCTCGGTTTACGAATGGGGATCGATTCTTTCGCATCTGGTGGCGGGGCCGACTCAATGCCATAATAGGTCACATTTCTTACAGTCGTAGGAGCTTCACGCCCCGGCCGTAGATTGCGTTCATTGGTCTTTTTTGGCTTTTCGATCTTCTCGCCACGCCACTCGTGATTCCACCACCAGTTCCAGTTGGGCATCCGTTTGCCGTATTCAAGCGCATCATCAAGCCAAATCAAGAATTTGTGAGTCGCAGGTACATTGACCGCAAACCAGAGTGCCAGCCTGTGCTGAAACAATCCTTTTTTGTTGAAGTGGCACACCTTCATACAGCGGCCGCAGCCAGCTCCGGCCGGATTGCTCACCCGATAGCGGGCACATGCCGCCACATCCGGCTTCCACATTTCATACCCGTTAAACATCACCTTATCCCCAAACGATATCGCCCCGCACGGGCATTCTCGGGCGCATTTTAAACAGCTATCGCAAAATTTCTGCAGGTTAAAATCGATCGGTTTGTCAACGGCCAGCTCCAAATTAGTCGTCACCACCGAAGACTTGAATCTTGGCCCTAAAAACGGATTAAGCACCACTTCACCGATCCGGCTAAGCTCGCCCAATCCCGCCTGTAAAATAAGCGGCAAATGGAGCACATCGCTATCGCTGTTGGTGTGAGACTGCGCTTCAATGCCTAGCTCATTAAGATAGTTAGCCACGACCGTAGCCACCTCAGAGCCGCGTAAATAGGCTCGATAGCTCTGCGAAGCGCTAATCCAATCATCCCCGGATGAGCCTGCCATCGTTTCATACCCCTGATCGATGAGGATCACAATAGCGTATTTGTGGCGGGGCGGAATCTCGGTTCCGTCTAAG
>JBCCSO010000514.1:0-4168 GCA_039199965.1 Chloroflexota bacterium
AACGGTGGCAGATGGTGCCCGTTTTGGCGGGCTGCATCGACAGCGGCCGCTTGGGCTTTGGCTTCTTCAGCGTAGGTAGTAAGGTAGGTTTTACTACCTTGTCCGGCCGGATCAGCCGTGCGGTCCAGCATCTGCTCTACAAGCTGGCTGGATGTGATAGCTTGTTGTTCGAGTTGGGTTTTTAGGTCTTGAATTATGTACATATTTTTGGGCCGTTGGCTCATAGCTGTTAGCTTTTGGCCTGTAAGCGCAGCGACGCTAAAAGCTAACGGCCAGCAGCTAGCTGCTCCCATTCAGAGCGGAGAATGGCGTACCAAACATCATCTTGCCAGACACCATTGTGTTTTTCGTGCTGGCGGAGCAGGGCTTCGCGCTGCATACCGATTTTTTCCATCACGCGCCATGAGCCCACATTGAGGATATCAGCGCGGGCATAGGCTTTGTTAAACTCTGGGGAGGATTGAAAAGCGGCGTCGCGTACGGCCGCGGCCGCTTCGGTCATAATCCCTTGGCCCCAGTGCTCTTCACCAATGCTCCAACCCATTTCGGCCAGTGTGTTGTCTGGGTTTTTAAATCGCAAGCTCACCCCACCGACAGCCTGACCGTTAAGCGTAACCGCCCATGCGGCCGACTTGGTCCAATCCTCAAGGACTCGACGGGCAATAAATTCAGCCGCGTCTTTGCGCGTGTAAGGATACGGAACTGGGGGCAAAAACCGACTAAAGTTCGGGTTGTTGGCATATGAAAAAACGTCATCCAAGTCATTGGTGGTGAATTTCCTTAGCAGCAAGCGATTGGTGACGATTTGAAGTGAAAGCGTCATTTGGCACCTCCAGTCAACTGTTCCCATTCCGGCCGGAGCAGAGCGTATGAAACCATATCAAACCATTTGTCCCTACCCTTCCAAGATAGCTTGTGTAATCCCTCGCGGGTCAACCCCAGCTTTTCCATGACTCGCCAAGAACCCACATTGCCCACGGCCGCCTTCGTCTGCACACGGTGCAAGGCTGGCACAGTCTGGAAAGACAAATCCCGAAGGGTAAAGCCAGCTTCAGTCATGATGCCCTTTCCCCAATAATCTTTGCCCAAACTGTAGTGTACTTCTCCAATAGCGTAATCATCACGCACAAAGTTAAAGTCGATGCCACCCACGACAGTGCCATCAAGCTCAATGGCCCACTGGTTTTTAAGATTGCGATCTTTTAGCTGATGTAGAGCGATAAAATATTCAGCATCTTTCCTTTTGTAGGGAGATGGAACGGGTAAGAACTCACCCCACTCTGGGTCCTTGGCATAAGCATACACGTCATCCACATCATCAAACGTGTACGGCCGGAGCAACAAGCGCTCCGTTTTAATTTCTGCTGGTAGCATCTTTCACCTCTTTTCCTGTACACCCTCTATTTTGGCACAAACTCAAGCTGATTAAAAATCGATCCAAGCCACCAGCACGGTTGGTGCTATTTTGCCCACGAGCAGCGAGATTAATTTCGCGGAAGATCATAAAAGATGCAGTAGACCCAGTCAATTCCAAAAGGTTAAAAGCTACAATCAGCAAAATTTTGAAATTAGTACCGACTTTAGGTAATTGGAGAAACAGTGAGTAACACAGTAAAAGTACTAGCTATCGTAGGCAGCCTGCGCGCTGCATCTAACAACATGGCACTTGTTCGGGCTGCGGCTGAAGTTGCCCCAGAGGGGATGGAAATCACCATTTACCCGCTCAATGATTTACCCATCTACAACACTGATGATGAAGCGGACGGCATGCCAGAAACGGTCACCCCCTTCTTAGAGGCGATCAAAAATTCAGACGCGATGATTATCGCGACCCCTGAATACAATGGATCATTCTCTGGTGTGGTCAAAAACGCTATCGACTGGGGCTCACGCGGTGGCGGCATTTTGGCCGCAAAACCAGTTGTAACGATGGGCGGATCCCCCGGCGCATTGGGTGGCACCAAGGCTCAAGAGCACCTGCGTTCAGTTTGTTTGCATTTAGGCATGTATCTTATGCCCCGGCCGACTGTGGCTGTCCCCCATTTCAATGGCAAGATTGAAGATGGCAAGCTAACGGATGAAGGCACCCGTGAGTTCATCGGCACACAAATGTCGGCCTTCAACGATTGGATTCGAAAATTTCAGTAGGCTTTAGCGATTCGTTTTTGACAGGATTAGCAAGGTGTGTGGATCAAAAAACACTGACTTGTTGAGCCTGTCAAAAACATAGTAATCTTGCCTTTTTAAACATGCTCAAACTGGGGGGCTTTATCTTTATTCAGAGTCTGACCCAATTTCTTAACGGATACTGGCTTAGCTAAAACCTCATCAAACAAATCTGGTAGCTTATATCCCAAATCATCGCCAGAGATCAGCAAAATCCACTTGGCTGGATATAGCTGGCTTCTTTTCACATCCTGCAGCTCTATCTCATACTGCTGTAGATTTCCCCACAAAATATCACCATCAATTAGAACGTGACTGTACCGATTGTTTGATAAACAAGCGCCCATGTCTGCGGCATCAGAAATAAAGTCTGCCGAGTAGCCTAGCTTGCGTAGCCCCGTTAAGAGCAGCTTGCGGCTCAGCATATTTGGCTCTAGCAGCAGCACGTGAGGCGTTTCAGGCTCAGCCTCAGGCTCTTTAACTAAATCAGCCAAGATGATAAATGTAAATGTAGAGCCTTTACCGACCTCAGTCTCTACGGAGAGCGTTCCCCCCATCAAATGGGCAAGATTTTGACTGATAGCCAACCCCAAACCATTCCCCCCATATTTACGCGTTAGTGACGCATCTACCTGCTCAAAGGGCTCAAATAAATTAGGTAGAAAGGCTGGCTCAATCCCAATGCCACTGTCACACACATCAAACTGCAGCGTGGCTTGATCAGCACTCACTCTATGAGAGGTCAGCTTCACCTCCACCCCACCATCGGTCGTAAACTTAATACCATTTTCAACTAGATTGAATAGTACTTGGCAGACTCTGGCTTCATCTCCAATGATGTTTGGCGTCCGTAAATCGTGTGTGAACGATAGTTCCAGTCCTTTTTCGGCCGCATCAGACTCTAATTTTTCCATCACCTGCTCAACCGCGTTTAAGATGTTGTATGGCTCACGTTCAACTTTCAAATCTCCTTCTTCAATATTGGAAAAGTTCAGAATTTTCGAGATGATATTAAGTAAATCATTGCCGCTTGACCGAATCATCTCTGAATATTCCTGCTGCTCCTCGTCAAGATCAGTCCCCATCATCAAATCAGAAATGCCGATAATACCGTTTAGCGGGGTGCGCAATTCATGACTGATGTTGGTCAAAAATTCAGACTTCATTTTAGACATTTTGACCGCCAAATCGCGTGCATCTTGCAAAGATTGCTGCCGCTCTTGGCTCTCAACCAGCGCTTTCTGCAGCAGATTAGTTGACTTACTCAACTGCACCCATTCTCTAGCGTGATTAAGTCTTAATGGCGGGATATTTGCTAAATCTTTGTCTTTTGTCTCGAGCAATAACTTAATCTGCTGCGAGATCATGTCCATCGGCCGGGTCACAAACAAGTAGCCAAAGATCAAAATTAGAACAGCCAGCGTTAGCAAGAGCGGATCGAATAGCGATTGGGTTTGCGTATCTCTCTCTTCAACCAGCCGGTCAACGTACAGCATGTTCCACGTTAGTTTAATCGTCCCCTGACTAGCGCCATCAAACAAGATAGGATCTTCAAATACCACGTAGTTGTCTGGGTTTTTTGTCATTTCGTTTCCAATTTCATTGGTTGAAACGGCTAAAAGCTGGTTCCCTTCAGCATCATAAACCTCAGCTTTAACAATGTTGATATCCCGAAAAATAGTGTCATAAATGAACATTTCCAGTTCCAAAAGATCAGAATCAGCAATAGCTTGACCCAGTACTGTTGATGTCAACTCTACGGTGTGGTGACTGCGATCTTCCAAACTCCTGAGCTGTCTGTTGGTCTCAAAGTAACGGATAAGGAATGATGAGGCGATGATGACCATCCAAAGCGTAACCGCTAAGACAAGAAGCAGTTGGATCTTCAAAGACCAATTTTTGGGCGATAGCATTTTCAAAAACATAAACCTTTTCACAAAACGTATTTATGCTGCGGGAAATTGTTCAAAATTACGTGCACGAATAGAGAGAGCACTCCCGA
>JBCCSO010000515.1:0-4166 GCA_039199965.1 Chloroflexota bacterium
CCGCCTCGACATTTTGGTCAACGATATTTGGGGAGCAGAAAAGATCATTGAATGGAACAAACCGATCTGGGAGCACTCACTTGAGAAAGGTACGCACCTCATCGATTTGGCCATTAAAACCCATCTCATAACCAGTCATTATGCTCTGCCTCTGCTGATCAAAAATAAAGGGGGATTGGTGGTAGAAATGACCGATGGCACACTTGAATACAATCAAGATCATTATCGCTGCACCGCCTATTACGATTTGGCCAAAATGGCGATTATTCGACTGGCGTTTGCGCTGGATCACGAACTCAAGCCACATGGCTGTACGGCCGTGGCTCTGACGCCGGGCTGGCTCCGCTCAGAAATGATGCTGGATGGCTTTGGTGTGACCGAAGACAATTGGGAGGATGCGGTTGCAGATTCTCCCCACTTTGCCATTTCAGAAACGCCTCGCTTTGTCGGCCGGGCGGTCGCAGCCCTAGCGGCTGATCCAAATGTTGACCGATTCGCGGGGCAATCATTATCAAGTGCAGGCCTAGCTCAAGTGTATGGCTTCACTGATATCGATGGCTCGCAGCCTGACTCATGGCGCTATTTAATTGAAATTCAAGAGGCTGGCAAACCGGCCGATGTAACAGGGTACAGATAAATATGGCTCAAAAAGCAAAATCAACATTTTCTCTCAAAGATCAGCTCTTCAACGCTGACAAAGTCGCTTACCTAAGCGGATTGTTTTCGGCCGTTTATCCAGACTTTAAATCCAACCAGTTTCAGCAAGATGTTGTGAGCAGGTTTCCAGAGCTTGAGCTCAAGGAGCGCATCGCGCATATTACAGAGCAGCTCCACGCTTACCTACCAGCAGACTATTTGACCGCGCTCGACATCATCTTAAAAGCGCTACCGCCGGAGCTTGACCCAACCCTGACCGATGATGATTTTGGAGATTTCATTATCGGGCCACTCAATCATTTTGTGGCGACCTACGGCTGTTCGGCCGACTATCTTGATCATTCCCTAAACGCCATGAGGGCGATCACCAAACGCTTTTCGGCCGAAGACGCCATCCGCTATTTTATTAACGCTTTTCCGGAACAAACGCTCGAGTTTCTGACCGACTGCGCCATAGACAACAACTATCATGTACGCCGCTGGGCGAGCGAAGGGACCCGGCCGAAGCTCCCATGGTCACAAAAGCTGATCATCAATCATCATCAGCCTATGCACATTTTGGACCTGCTGTATGCGGATCACACTCGCTACGTCACCCGCTCAGTGGCTAACCACCTCAACGACATCGCCAAAATTGAGCCGGAACTGGTCATCTCTACACTCAAACGCTGGAAGGAAAGCGATAAGCAAAACGAAAAAGAGATGAAGTGGATGATTCAGCACGCCACCCGCACCTTGGTCAAAAACGGGAATCAAGATGCGCTTGACCTGATGGGGTATGGTGAAACACCAGACATCACCATCGAAAATTTTGTCACGAGCACCCCAACTGTCAAAATTGGGGAGGCCTTTGAATTTACCTTTGATTTAACCACCCACTCGGCCCAAAGTTTGATGATTGACTATGTGATGGATTTTGCCGGAACGGGCACCAAGCCGGGCGGCCGGAAAGTGTTTAAAATCAAGCTGTTAGAATCCAAGGCAGGCAAAACACAAAAGATGAAAAAGCGGCATCCGATGCGGCTCATGACCACCCGAACCCTGTACGAGGGGAAACACACCATCACGCTTCAAATCAACGGTCAACCGTTTGACTCGCTTTCATTTAACCTCGTCGCATAGTTTCAAAAAGTCTGTAACAAACCTGCTCTGCGAAGCATAGGTAACTAGATCTCAATGCGATGGAGGCAGGTAAATGGCAGAATCAAAATCGAAAGAAAAAAAGAGGGCCGGGTGCGGTTTCTACATTATTGTTGCAAGCGTTCTGGTCATCGCCCCTATTTTCTTTAGCCTCATCGTTGGGCCAATGTTCTTGCAAGAGAGCTTTTCAGATGAGCAGATTGCATCCTTCATGGCAAGCTCAGTCTTTCTTGGTTGTTTATTGGCCATGCCTAGTTTAGGCGTGCTGTTTCGCAAAAAATGGGGATGCTACTCACTCATCATTGTTCCGATCTTCGGAGCATTTGGGCTGATTATTTATGATCGTCTCAATGATAACTTTGATGGTGCAAGTGGGGGTGAGTTATTGGTCGGGGCAACAATTTTTGCATTGGTTGTTTATGCATTTTACTGGGACCTCAATCGAAATGATTACTTTGAAGCAGAATCAGAGACCTAAAATTTTGGAGATGTCGTTAACATCGAGTTCGCTTGTGAAATACAATTCGCAGCATGACTCATCCTCTTATTTCAGTCGATCAAACCACATCCCCGCAGCTTGTCATATTTTCGGGACTACCCGGCGCTGGCAAGAGCAGCATCGCAGAGTTTGCCGGCCGCCAGCTCAACATACCCGTTTTCGCAAAAGATTGGCTCGAAGCGACGCTTAAACGCTGCCATTTAGAACCCAACGGGCCGGAAGGCAAAAACCGAGGGTATGCTTCGTACGAATTGCTCACCGTGCTGGCTGAGCGTCAGCTCATGCTGAATCAGTCGGTTATTTTAGACAGTGTGGCAAGCATCGAACCCGTCAGGAGTGAGTGGAGAAAGTTAGCAAAAAAATACCAAACACAGTGGAAGGTAATCGAATGCATCTGCTCAGATAAAGAAACACATCGGCAGCGCTTGCTTAGCCGTCAGCGGGGTATTAAAGGATGGCATGAGCTGCCGTGGTCTGAGGTCGAGCGCGTAAAAGGTTACTTTGTCCCTTGGGAAGAGGAGCATCTTGTGCTTGATTCAATGGACCCTTTCCAAGAGAATTGTCAAAAAGCAATCGCCTACCTTCAATGAGCGCAAAGAGCGAAAATCAATGACCAACCAACTTGTTACAATCGACCAGATGAAAGCCGCTTGGAGCACCATCCAAGACAAAGTGCACCGTACCCCCATGAGCCACAGCACTTTTTTTAGCAACACGACCCATTGCAATATTTATCTAAAAGAAGAGCTATTTCAAAAAACCGGATCGTTTAAAGTTCGCGGAGTATCGAACAAGATGAACTCGCTCACGGCCGAGGAAAAGGCTAAAGGGGTGATCACGATTTCGGCCGGAAATCACGCGCAAGCGGTAGCGTGGTCGGCCGGGCAATATGGCATTCCAGCCACGGTGGTTATGCCTGCCAACAGCGTCCCCAGCAAACAGCAGGCCACTAGCGACTATGGTGGCGAAGTCATTCTGACCGATGGTCCCCTGCTCGACACCATGCTGGGCATTCAAAAAGAGCGCGACCTCGTATTTGTCCATCCGTTTGATGACCCGCTCATTATTGCGGGGCACGGCACTTGCGGCCTTGAAATTGTTGAGGATGTACCCAATGTAGATGCGGTTTTGATCGGTGTGGGAGGTGGTGGCTTAATTTCGGGTGTAGCGGCGGCCGTGAAGCAACTTGTGCCCGGCGCCAAAGTCTACGGCATTGAGCCTGAAGGTGCCCCCACCATGACCAAGAGTCTTGAGAGGGGTGAGCCAAACACGCTCAGCAGCATCAGCACGATTGCCGATGGCTTGTCTGCACCGTTTGTGGGTGCGCATAATTTAGCCCATGTACAAGCCTTCGTAGATGACGTTGTTTTGGTTACCGAAGATGAAATCAGGCATGCGCTGCGCCTGATATGGGATCGAACCAAACTAATGGCGGAGCCGGCCGCAGCCGCCGCGATGGCAGGCTTGTTAACCGAAAAAGTCAGCGTTCCGGCCGGGTCAAATGTGTGTGTCATCATGTGTGGGGGTAATGTGAATTTGGACGATGTAAGCACCTTGTTAATCTAGTAAGACATCGGAAGTTTTTAATACTTCCGATGTCTTTTTTGCTACAAACAATTTATAACGACCTAGATATTTAAAAAGGGAATACCAACATGTCAAAATCAAAATTATTGATTCCGGGATACTACTACCACATCTATAATCGCGGCAACAACGGTGAAAATATTTTTATTGAAGCTAAAAACTACTCGTACTTTTTGAGACTCTACATCAAACACATTGAGCTGGTGGCATTTACATATGCCTATTGCCTGCTACGCAATCATTTTCACTTTCTAGTACGCGTCAAAACTGATGAAGAACAACG
>JBCCSO010000516.1:0-4146 GCA_039199965.1 Chloroflexota bacterium
CGTATGGACAAGCGGTTGCCGGAGAACTGTTACCGGCCGATGCTGTGACTGACCCAGCCATCATCAACGGCTACATCGCTCCGGGTGGCACCATAGAGCTGCCACCGGCCGAAACACCCAGCCCAGAGGCCACACCGATTCCACAACCCACATCAACCCCTGAACCAGAAGATAGTGATGATGACGACGATCTAGATGATGAAGCTGGAGAACCAGATGATGAAGAATTTGAAAACGACATTTATCTACCATTTATCACAATCGGCTCAGCCGCTCTAGGCGGCATGGCAACCATTGGTATGGCGCTGATGGCATTTTTCCGGCCGCAAGAATAGTCAAACAAACATATTGTTTGTTCGAATTGACTGAATAATAATCAACAAGCGTGGTCCAGATCGGGCCACGCTTAAATACTTGGCTCAGCACTCTTTCTGTAGATGAGCCTTTTACGGAATGTGAAATTACTTCTTGAAAAATAACTTTCTTGAACTCACGACTTGAATTCAGGCATCATAAATTTTGCTGCGGCAACAGCAATCGCTGAATGTGTTGATCCGCTACAAGCTCATCCACTAACTTGCCTAAATCGTTGCGAATATAAGATCCTAAATCATATAGAAAGCGCGCTTGTAGAAATGGTTTTAGTAAAATTAATTCTTGATTACTTGGCTGGTATCCATCGATTACTTCCATTGCATGACCGGATCGAATAACGTTTCGCCGTGGATCATGGAGGTCATGAAGTATAGTGCGAGCTAGTTCTTCAAGAAAATATCCCACCCTGAAATCGTCAAAGTCGATCACTATAAAAACCTGTTTGTCTGATGAGATCAAGACGTTTTCTAACTTGACATCCCCGTGTATGTAACCTTTTTCAAGACTATACATTTGATTCAGACTAGACTCAACAGAGCTGCTTATTTGATCGAGGATAATCAGCTGAGCTGGTTCAAACTGCTCTTTGACAGCGTGAAATACTTCCAGATAGCTGCCAATATCATCATCCTTCCATTGGCGTACTGGCTCTTCTCTGAAGCTACTTGAAGCCAGACGTATACGGCGAGTCAGACTGCCTATGTTGCGTGCGACTTGATCTGTGTACTCAGCAGGGTGCCCCCCTGAGAAAAATTGGAATAAAGCAGCAAACCTCTCTTCATCGGTCTCAAAAAGTAGTTCTCCATGCTGATTTTTTGGTGGTAGTGGTGTGTGAATTCCTTGATCAACGAGATGCTTAAGGAATCGATGCTCCTGTTCGATTTGCTTCCTTGAGCGTCTGCCTGTTGTCGAGTGGTGTTTGCTGTAGACTCTCAATAAATATTGAGATTGGGGAAGAGATACTTTGAAATTTTGGTTCTCTTCCCCAGTTTCAATTAACTCTATTTCTGGGTCAACAAATGCAAAGTGGGTGCTTAGCAGGTAGGTTAAATCCATGAGGGAATTTAATCAGCAGCGACCGCCTCTATCTGCCCCAACTCTTTCAAATACATATTCCGTACCATCTCAATGTGATCATCAATCGTATCTACGTGCCAATTATCTGTGTGCACGGCCGGGAGCACCACCACCTCAACCGCCGTTGAGCGGACCACGCTTGAGCCGCGCGGCATGGCGTCGTGCGCGTTCTTTATCACCACAGGCACAATCGGCACACCCGCATTCATGGCGATGTGAAACGCTCCTTTCTTGAACACACCTAACTTGTAGTCGTAGCTGCGCGTTCCTTCAGGGGCGATGGCGATAGAAATGCCGCTTTGCAGAGTTTCTTTGGTCTGCTTGAGCGACTCAATCGCTTTCTTACGATCTGCACGATCTACAAACACAATTCCGGCCGCCATCATGAGCGGCCCGAGGGGGCTGTACTGCAGCTCTTTCTTGGCTACGCCGGTCGCATCTTTGCGCATTAGCTTGGCCATAATGAAGAGGTCGGTGCTTGACTGATGGTTGAAAATGAAGACCGCCGGACGGGCGTTCCACATATTTTCTTCACCTTTGACCACAAGCTTGACCCCGGCCGAACGTAGCCCTAGATCGCCAACCGTTTCCATCATCGTATTGACCCCATCCTGCCAAGAGAGGTTGATGGCCCCGGTTGCCATCCCGCGGAGCGCGGCCGGAACCATGCTGCCCGCTAGCATACCGGTGCGCACCATGCTGCCAACACCCGGCCGTTTACTGCCGTCAAAGCGCATCACGGGCCAGTCTCGCTGGAAGGCAACAGCGGCCAAATCTGCGTCTGGATTAAGTGGGCGGGGCTTCCCTACAATTTCAAGCAGAGCCATATCTTCGGCGCTATCTGTGTAGAAGTAGCTTTTGGCCAAGTCTAGATTATGCTCTTTTGCCAGCTCCCGGGCAGCGAATGCCTTGCCATCTCCCCAACAGGCTGGTTCGACAATCTTGCCGCTGAATTTGCCGTTGACGACTTCCATACGGGTACACATGACATGTTCAATGCCTAAGTCACGCGCAATGGGGTCTACCTGATAAGGGGTTGCGGCCGAAATGATGGCGACCGTGTGCCCTTTAGCCATGTGGGCCGCAACCAAGGCGCGGCTTTCTGGGTAGATGGCATCTGCCAAATGTTTGGTGTAAACCTCTTCGCCTACTTCAATAAAGACCTGCTCTTTGGTCCCCTGCACCCCGCGCGCACTAACGGCCGCCAACCCGGCAAAGTTGCCGTTCCCCATCGCGTAAACAATGACACCGCCAAACTGCGCCACCACTTCTTGAGGCGTCATCCGGCCGCTGAACAGTCGATTTTGGAAAAACTCTTTGGCCGAGAATCCTTCAATCAGAGTTCGGTCAAGATCAAAGAAGGCCCCGATGTGAGAGCCGCCTTCACTATTGACTACGTCCTTGGTTACGTTGTCCATTTTCGAGCCGGGAACAATATCGCGCTCTATGGGAACATCTGGGACGAACGCTTTCGGCCGCTCCATAATAATCGATTGGAGCGTCCCCATGCGAGCAGCCACGTCATCCAACTGTTCCATAAATGCTGTGATTTCAGCCGTTTTGGGATTTTCTTTTGATGGAATCAGGTTTTTATTTTGGGCCAAGCGGATACCGTTAAGCATAAACGGTTTTGAGACCGCCTCAACCCGCTGAATCTTCCCTTGGAAGTGCATCTCTTCGCCCAGCATCAAGCAGTTTTGTAGCAGAGCGCTTTCGCTAAACGGTTTGTTTGTATCCAAATTGAGCAAGGCCTGGGCCACAATGCGGTAAGCCTCCATATATGGATAGAGAACCGACTGCGTGACAAGCACCTGCTGATCGCGCAGCATTTGGTAATTTTTAATGCCGGTACCGCGCATCTTGGCTTCCCAATCTGGATTCAGGTGACTTAAATCATGCTCAATCTCGTCTGAAAATATTTCTTTGCGCGAGTAGAAGAACTCAAACTTGAACAGATCGCGCAAGTTCATAATCTCTTGCCAGAAGGCTAGCTGACGATCTTTCGGCTTTTTGTCTGCAATCGAAACCATTGCCAACTCGATAAAGCTGCGGTTGACCAAGTGCTGTACAGCCATATTGGCATAGTAGACGGCCGGTAAATACTGGCTGCTATCAATGGCGTAGCGGGCTTGGACGCCGGTCCCGTGCATATTGACTATTTTTGATTTGATCAGCAGGTCCAAAGCAATGCGCACCGTTTCTCCAATCGGTTTACCCCGGTCAACGAGTGCGTCATCGTCATGACTTTCAATTAGCTGCATCAGACTGGCAACATCGCTTTCAAGAGCTCGTTTGGTGAGCGAAAATTTGCTCAACAGGACGGCACACACCAGTGATGTGGTAGTCACCGGGGTGACTTGATTTATGCGATAGGCGAGCTCAAAGGCAAACTTGGGTAGCTCAGAATTTGAGTCTTCGAACATGTCCAAGAAACTGCCTTCATCGGGGGCTGACTCAATCTTTTGCGGCTCGACGGGGTCACCAAAGCGAAGGGAGATTTTGCCCAAATCGTCGTTCATGTCGCGCACGTAGTTGATGAACCACGATAAACTCTCCGGGTTTTTGTCCCGGCCGCGTCCCTCGGCCGTCATATCTTTTACATCTGGAATAAGGTCGTAAACAACCGAAACCGGTATGTATTTCACCTCTTTCTTGGTGTATTGGGCCGCCTCTGCCACATATTTTAGGATGCCC
>JBCCSO010000517.1:0-4141 GCA_039199965.1 Chloroflexota bacterium
ATCTGCGGCCGTTATGTCCCCAAATGTGGGATGGGTTGTTACATTTTCCCAGTTGGGCGTTTTGAGATTGCGCAACCAATCAATCGATTTTGCCCTTTCGTTGATGAATGTCTTAATGCCGGTCATCAGGTCCCGGTCATTGTACTTGCGCTCAACAGGCCACTGCTCTGGGAAAATCTCAGGAAACGGTTCACCCGGCATATTTAAAAGATAGTTTGTGCGCTGGCGGAAATCTTCCCGCTCTGCGTCAATTAAGTGATACATCACTTCTACAATCGACCATGAATCTGGGTCCGGCCGCCATTTAGCCTGCTCCTCCGGCATGTCCCGCACCATCCAAGTAATGCTTAGGCCATTGCGCTCCATCTGATACAAAAAGGGTTCAATATTCATGCGCATATTTTAAATGGGGTACCCTCAGGGGTGCAAAATTGATTATTTGTCTCCCGATCATCAAAACCAGTACTCTAAACTCAGTGGGACGAAAGGACTAGAAGAAATCTTAGTTTCTCCGGTACAAACGCTGGTTTTGTCATTATAGTTTTTTATTTCAGCACGATCGCTTTTACTATTTCGCAGATTCACAGAAAAATCAACCTGACTGCATACACCGTCAGAGCAAATCCAACTCTGAACTTCATTCAGCTTTATGGAGAACTTTTATGAATAATTTTTTTCTAAATCGAGAAGGAGAGGCAGTAACAGAAGAATTTCCGTTCGGCGACTTCATAAAAACGGCCGCTTCAGATCGCTTTTCAGATTCCCTCTATAATTTGCAGTCCTCTGAAATTCAAAAAATTATTCGCGTCGGCCTATACCTTGTAGCGGGCATCACCTTTATATTTATCCCAATTACTTACGGCCTGTTCAAATCCCCGACCACCTTGTACCTTGGCTTATTTTTATTTCCAATGTGGATAGCGGCTTCTGCCTGCAACCACTTCAAGAAAATGGTGGCTTTTTCAAATATTCTGGGGATCAGTATTCTAGGATGCACGATTATTCTGGCGCTGATGACGCATGATAGTGGCGGCTTTTTTATTGCAGGGCTGTCAATATTTTTACTTGCTGCACAGTTTTTACTCTCACCAAAAATGTACTACTGGTCGTTACTCCCTATATTGGCGGTCATCCTGTTTTTGGTTTTAGAGGGGCCTCGTTATTTGTGGGGGACCCCTTTTGATAATCAAGGGCAATACACCCTTGCAGCATACTCGCTGCTGTGGTTTTTTATTTTTGTGTTGGTAACTCAGGTTATTCGGTCTAGCTATTTCACAACTTTGGCAAAAGTCATCTTTTTGAACAAAGAATTGGAAAAAACAAAGGCCTCGCTGTTAGAAGCCAACGAGAGCCTAGATGAGCTAAACAAATCGTTGGAGGACCGCATTTTTCAGCGCACTCAGGATCTTCAAGCGTCATTGGTTAAAGCTCAATCAATTAGCGAAGCAAAAAACCGCTTCTTTGCTACGATGAGTCACGAACTGCGCACCCCGCTAAATGCCATCATCGGATACAGTGAAATTATCACAGAGATTGTTGAGGATATTAACGGTGCAGAAGAAGACGATCTGGAAGAAATTGACCATTCAGCCAAAAGCGCTCTCAGTGCGGGCAAGGACCTACTTTCTATCATCGACAATGTTCTAGAAATTTCATGGATTGAGTCTGCTAAAACCAATTTAGAAATTAGCCAATTAGATTTAAATACGCTAAAAGAGGATCTGAGGCAGCTTGTCGCTCCAGTTATTAAGAAGAATCACAATCAGTTTGTCATTTCTGACACAACGGCCGCATCAGCCGTTGAAACGGACGAATTTAGAATTCGCAGGATCTTGATCAATCTGCTCGAAAACGCTGCTAAATTTACGCATAACGGCGTCGTTGAGCTCAAAATTTCGGATGCGGCAAACAACCTCATCGAGTTTCAGGTAAAGGATACCGGGGTTGGCATTTCAGAGAGCAAACTAGAGATGGTTTTTGAGCCGTTTATGCAGGCTGAGGAAGCAAATATGTACAGCAGACAGTACGGGGGTGTCGGTTTGGGCCTCGCGATTTGCAAACAGCTTTCAATTGAACTGGGCGGTGATCTTTCTGTGGAAAGCCATCTGGGTCAGGGGACATGTTTCACACTACGGATTCCAAAAACAACCAGCGCTTAAAAACTGTTTGATAATTATTTTTGCTCTTTCGGAATTGGCGGGGTTAACCGTAGGGGCACTCCTTGTGGGTTTTTGTCCCAATTATTGTATTTGCCTGCGTCTTTTAGATGAGGCAAGTTGCAAAATATCGCCAATCCAAGGCGAGCCATTCGTTAAATTTGATTTTAAAATCAAGCTTTTCCCCGAATGAGTAGCCCCTACTGTTTAATTCGCGTCGAAGGGGCTAGTCATCGTCAGGCGCAGCACCGATGGCTCGCCCTGAAATGGCAAAATTTCGCCAAAATGGATCAAATTACCTGTTGCATTACTGCAATAGTTGGGACGAATGCCCTTGTGGGTTCCCGTTTCCTATTGGTATCAACTGATAAGTAGTAGCATCTGCCTATGTAACACAAACCTTCAGGTGAACTATAATCAAATTTTATACTACAAATTTGAACTTTATTCATTTTTCAAGTTTTTGTTTGAGTTATTTTTCATTTTAACTACACTAAGTTGAGTATGCAGCTAGATAATATTGATCTTTCCATTCTTCGGCAGCTTCAAGAAGACGGCCGAAAATCATTTACTGAAATTGCGGCCGAACTCAGCATCGCCAAGAACACAGTGCGCAATCGGGTTGCTCGCCTTCAAGAGGCAGGCCAGCTCAAAATTATCGGATGGGTTGACCCCCGCGCAGTCGGATACAACTCACCGGCACTCATCCAAATCGCCATTGAGCCTCCCCATCTCATAGAAGAAGCGGCCGAAGCACTGGCCGAACTCAAAGAAACCCGCTTTGTGGCCATGATGACCGGCGAGTATCCCATCATCGTAGATGTGCGCTGCAAAGATCGGGAGCATTTGACCCAGCTCATCACCAAACGCATTTACCAAATTCCGGGTGTGGTCAGCACCCGCACCAACACCTATCTTCACGTGTACAAATATGGCCCTACCCGTATCCATCTTGAAGACTTTGAACACGAGAAGCGGAGTAGTTAATTTATGTCCGCCAAATTTTTCGGCCGACTACGGTCACTGGAGTCTTGGGAGCGCACCCTCTACATCATCTTTTTTGCTCAGCTCATCAACGTTGTTGGCTTTGCAACCATCTTTCCGTTTTTACCGCTGTACGTGAATTCACTAGACTCAACATTAGGGCTGGGGACAGAGCTAATGTCGGGTCTCGTGTACGCCGTGCAGGGCTTTTCAATGATGATCGCCGCCCCAATTTGGGGGGCGCTGGCGGACCGCTACGGCCGCAAGCTGATGATCGCCCGTGCGACATTCGGTGGTGCCGTCACCGTCCTGCTGATGGCTTACGTCACAACAGGCGAGCAGTTGGTGATTCTGCGGCTCATTCAGGGCGCAGTCACCGGCACCGTTTCAGCCGCTAATGCGCTAGTCGCCGCGGTTGTCCCACGTGACCGCATGGGCTACGCGATGGGGCTGCTGCAAATGGCGCTGTGGGCCGGTGTAGCGATTGGACCACTTATCGGGGGTGTGATGGCTGATGCGTTCGGATATGAGTTGGCCTTCATCTTGACGGCCGTCCTTTTAACCATCGCAGGGCTGCTCGTATGGGCCTTTGTTGAGGAAAACTTCGAACCGGAAACCGATTCGGCCGGTCATCAAAATTCTGTTTGGGAAGACTGGAAAGACATTTTGTCAACGCCCGGTGTAAAACCCGCCTACACAATGCGCTTCCTGATGGGTGTGGCCCAAATGATCTTGGTGCCACTTGCCCCACTATTCGTTTTGACCCTGCTACCCGATGATGCTCCGGTTAATTTCTGGACCGGCCTCATCGTGGGTGTAGGAGGTGGCGCCAGCGTGCTCACGGCCGTTTATCTGGGCAAATTGGGTGACAAGATCGGCCATCGCCCGGTATTGCTGGTCAGCGTCATGACGGCAGCAGCCTTCTACTTCTTGCACATTTTTGTTGTTGAAGTGTGGCACCTGCTGGTTCTCCAGATTCTGGTTGGCGCAGCGATGGGCGG
>JBCCSO010000518.1:0-4135 GCA_039199965.1 Chloroflexota bacterium
GTACCTAAATTAAACCATGCAAACGCATTTTCGGGGGCGAGCGAAACATCAGCCTCTGCACGCTCAACGGCCGCTCTCCAATTGGCAGTCTCAGTAATGTAATCTTCACCTAAGATTGAAAGAAGTTTATCTTTTCTGGTCGATTCATAAACCACATAAAATGTGTAATTAAACTGCTGCCAATCAGTCAAAAGCTGATCATAGGAAATAGTATAGCCATCTGCTAAAGACTGATCGCCTGAATTGTTAACATCTCGCTCTGTGAAGGGCCCCAAAAAGGTATCGATTGTATTGAACATTTGCTTGACGTCATCAAAGCCATAGATGACTCGATAATGTCCGTACCAGCTAGCCTCACCAGCGATGTCAGCTTCAAATCCGGTTTCAATAACAACCGGGAAATCGTTGGCAATAAGATTTTTCAAGAGCTCGCTAGAGCCATTTGAACGGGCGATTGCACTTAACTCAGTGTAGTCATTAACAAACTGACTAATTTCCCACGGGCTTACATTTCGGTCTTGGGCGTTTGGTTTTAAATTGCTTGCGGCTTCATCTTGGGTAGTTTCATCGCCATAGAAGCTCAGCACAATGGCTAGATTAGCCGGGCCCTGATTGTTGAATTTTTGAGGCTCGTTGACCAAACCATCAATGCGGTATTGATCCGGTTTATTTGTACTTGTGTCTGATGCTGCCTCATTTTGATTATTGTTAATCACCCCCTCGATTAACTCAGGTTGATCAGCACGCAAGTCCTCAATTGATGGAAATACAGCAATAGGCTCAAACTGATCTTGTCTGACGGTGATAAGATGATTGTTTGGAGTTTGGATCGCTGCCCAATATAGAGCAGCGAGAATCGTTATTCCAGCAAATGCAAAAGCAGATGCAAATGTATGCCATCGTTTGAACCTAAAAGGATTGGCATTCATGCGAATGACTTGCTTCTCGTTTTGTTGCAGTTTTTGGTAGAGATTTTCAACAAAATCTGCATCTGGCCGCATTTTGTGTTTGGTTAAAAAATCATCGTTGTTCATAAGCTGTTTTAATTATTGGTCTATGCAGTCATACCGATACATTAGGTCTTGCATCAGAGACCCATCTGGTTGAGTTATGATTGCAGCTGCATCTTGTGCTGAGCATGTAAGCGAGTTGGCCAGCATCGCAACAGTGATCAGGCCAACAAACAAGATGATGCAAGCGAACAAAATTAGCGTCCGACTGCGGGGGGCAAACCGACTTGCTTTGGGGTTATTGTTCATCGGGATCCTCCATTTGCTCACGCAGCTTTTTCACAGCACGGTGTAGAATTGAGCCCACATTTGATTCGCTTAAGTTAAGCTGTTTGGCGATTTGACGATTATTGAGATCGGCTCCGTATTTTAAGGTGATGAGCTCTTGCTCTCGATCTGGAAGCTGCTGGATAAAATGCACCAATCGGCCGAACTCGATCCTTTGTGCCACTTCTTCCGTAATCGAACCGTCATGTGAATGAAGCAAGGCGTCATCAAGTGAGACAACCTGTCGTTTTTGACGGAAGTGATCATAAGCAACATTTCGGGCAATGGCGTATAGCCATCCCACAAATTCCTCTTGTGT
Source organism: Chloroflexota bacterium (assembly GCA_039199965.1). GTDB lineage: Bacteria > Chloroflexota > Anaerolineae > Promineifilales > Promineifilaceae > WTJY01. Next base: position 1,597 of record JBCCSO010000518.1, read on the forward strand.
GCCTCGATACTGCTTCCGTTTTTTCCAAGCCTTCTCAAAGGTGATTGCGGTCAAGTCCTGTGCAATTTGATCATCTCCCACACGGTAGCGAAAAAAGTTAAAGACCCGGCCGATGTGTTCCCCGTAGAGCCGATTCCAGTCGATGCTGGCGATTACTTTAGATCTGTTTGACGATAACGCGATGCTCATGTCACTAGTTAAGACGGTGGTTTAGAGAAAGTATCACAAACCCAAAATGCCGAGATGATAAACCAAAAATTTTTAAGGACACTTTGCGCATAATCCCTTCACGCTGTACCGTTACCAAAACCAATGCTTAAATGAGGACTAGATGGCTGAAGTCAGTGGACATTTTACGATAGGAGACAAGGTAAAAGCTTGGAGCGTGCATGCATTTACAGCAACCGGGGGGTTTTGGGGGTTATTAGGGCTCTATGCGGCCGTGAATCAAGATTGGCGCATGGTCTTCTTCTGGATGATTGTGGCTACTTTTGTCGATGCTGTGGACGGTTACTTTGCCCGCTTGGCCAATGTTAAAAAAGTTATCCCTCACTTTGATGGCGCTTTGCTAGACAACATCATTGACTACTTCACCTACGTTTTACTCCCCGCAGCCGTTGTCTATTTGCACCCGAACCTCATGCCCAGTTGGGAATGGGCTATCGGGGCCGCTGCTATTATGTCGATGACATCTGGGTATCAATTTTGCCGCACCGATGCCAAAACCGAAGACCATACCTTCTTGGGATTTCCATCTTACTGGAACATTGTTGTCATGTATTTGGTGCTGCTAACGCCAAATCCGTGGGTCAGCTTTGCCCTGCTTGCACTGTGCGGCGTTTTGGTTTTTGTCCCCATTAAATACGCTTATCCATCACGCATGCTCCGTTTTCAGACTCCAACGCTTGTTTTGTCATACATTTGGGGTGCCATTTTGGCTGTTGCCATCTTCATGTATCCCAATCACCCGATTTGGCTTGTCTACACATCTCTATTTTTTTCTGTTTACTATATCGGGATTAGCCTGTATATGATGTTTCGTTAGTGCTTTTTGCTGACCGTTGACTGTTATTTGTTGACCGTTATCCGTTGAATATTTCAACGACCTCAGATGTGAACAACTCCCCAACGGCATCGCTTGATGTTCCCATTAAGAGGAAATTGAGATCAAAGGAAATAGCCTGTTCTGAAAAAATCAACAGTCAAAGCCAACAGTCAACTGATAACAGACCTAGATCTCCACTCCGATTAGGTTGATCATTAACCTGCCTTCTAGCTCCGCAAACAACGTTTTCGCTTTTGGCACGTCTTCCTCGATCAGTCTGCTCTCTACCCAACGCACCCAATTTTGGGCGATGGCGAGCGCGCTGCTGGCGTAAGGTTCCCGGCCGCGGACAGCCAAGCCGATGACTTCAAACCACAAGCGGATTGTCAGATTAAATTCAGGCACTTGGTTTAAAGCATACAGCTCGTTTAAGAGTGTTTGAGCATCCCTTTTTTCTTCTCCTAGTACGGCGTCTAGCTGCATAGAAAGCCCGGCCGCGACAGTCGCCATCGCTTCCCCAATCAGCCCATCCTTTGTCCCAAAATAGTAAATCAGCATGCGGTCGCTGGTGCCCCCCACGGCCGCTAGTTTGCGCAAACCCACATCCGCCAGCCCTTCAAGAATCATGTAATGAGTAACCTTTTGGATGATTTGTTCTTTCTTCGCTTCAACTTTGCTCATGGCTTAAGTGTATCTGAAAAATTTGTTGTAGCACCTGCTACAAAAGTGGTGTATACTCTTGATTGTAGCAGGTGCTACATAAATTAGACCAAATTTCTGAGGCAAAGATATGGTTCAAAAACGAAGCTACCATCAAAATTTATTTGTGGTCATGATCATCTCCGTGGTCTTGTGGATCGCGTTTATCGTCTTCTTTAGCAACTTTTGGCCCGGCAGCTATGAACCGGGTGATCCTATGGGGTTGTTTTGGGCATGGTTTGTCATTGGCACAATATTGTTTGCTGGCGTGACATACCTCATTTTCCATCTGTTAAACATTCCCAAAAGCGGGCAGCCAGCGGCCGTCATCGCTTTTTTAGCACCAGCATTTGTGCTGGATCTTTTTGCAACCATGTTCTTTGAAACATGGTTCTTGAACGCAGGATCGGCCGATGATCGTGTTTATCCTGCAATGATCTTAGGAGGATCGGGGTTTCTCCTCTTGATGGTCTTGGTAACGTCCGCCCCTAAAAATAAATCTTAAAATAATGTAGAGGAAAAAATGCAAAGAACAATACTAATTATCGTTACAATCTTATTCGGCGCTTTGACAGCCGCCGCGCTCTGGTTTGACGGAGTTATTGGAATTTTTAGCTCGATCTTTACCAGTTGGGGCTCTGCTCAGATTTACGTTGATTTGGTTATTGCCTGCGGCATTTTGTGCGTTTGGATGTACCGAGACTCAAAGCAAATCGGCCGTAATCCTTGGCCGTGGATCATTTTGACCGCGATAGCAGGCGTGTTTGGCCCACTCGGTTACTTGCTCACCAGAGA
>JBCCSO010000519.1:0-4130 GCA_039199965.1 Chloroflexota bacterium
TTCTGCACAGGCCTGCGCAAATTGAGCGGCATAAATCCCCCATCCCCCATGATCCCACGGTCCGTTCCCCCAGTGTGTGTCCTGATGGAGAACGATAAGCGTTTTGATACCCGCATCCGCGTAGGTTTTGATCAGCTCGCGGTATCGTTTCACGTACGCTTCTTTGCTGTTGCGCTGATTGCGGCTGGCCCAGTATGCGTAGCGCACCCAGCCCAAGCCGGTTTGATGCTGTATATCCACATCCCGAAAGTCAATTTCCTGCGGCCCACCACCCGGATTTGGATTGATATTCATCCCAAATTCAACGGTGTGTGTTTGCTGGCCGTGCCCCACCATGGGGATAAAGACGCTAAACGGCCGACCCGGCCCGGTTGTTTTAACTGGTTCTTCGGGCTTTTCCGGCTCTGCTGGTTCTTCTGGTTTCTCTGGAACAGGCGGCGGCTGCACCACATCAGGCGTTTCCACAATATTGGCTGAAATCCAGCGGAGCGCGCCAAAGTTTTCGCCTTCTCCATTTTGTAGCTGCCAGTGAGAGGCTGTGATTTCGCTGGCTTCTGGTGCAATAAACTGCACAGATAAGGTGATTGTTTCACCCGGAAGCACGGCCGCGCTGGCTCCTAGCTCGGTTATAGGATAGCTGGCTTCGGCCGCCATTTGGGCCGTTGGTACCCCGCCCGTACTTTCCAGCGATTGCGGCACATGCACCAGTTTGTAATTCTCATCCCACATCGTTGTGCCGCTGTTTCTAAAGGTCCAAATGCCGGTAAACGTTTGACCCACAGCGATATTGGTGGTGACTACATCTGGTACGGAACTAAACCCGGCCGCCTCTGAATCATCAAGATTGTGATCAGCGGCATCTGCCGGGGCTGCTGCACCTTCTGTTTCAGGACCTGTAGCTCCCATCCCCACAGAGTTTTCCGCAACCGATTCATATTCGGCCGCTTCCGTTTCCACATCAAAGAACTCAGCCGCTTCTGCTGCCTGTAGAATGCTTGGCAGGTTCGGCAAGGTGGTGTGCGCTTCATCGTCGCCCGGCATTGGAATGCGCAGCCACTGGTCTACCATCAACATCTCAGAATCCATGCGATTGTAGGCCATGATTGCTTTGAACTTGTCCTGTCGGCCGTAGTAGCGGGTAGAAATAACCGATAGGTTTTCCCCTGATTTAACCCGATGTCGCTTAATCTCACGGCCGAAACCGCCCAAGTGATTGGTCCAAGCCAAAACATTTTCACCGTCGTTCCAATCAACTTCTCGCCAGTGCCAGCCCGCCAAGGCCTCCAAACGACGCTTCGTTTCGTCATCTGCTTCACTTGGGAGCTCGACTGGCTTCTTGGCTGGTCTTTCTTCAACTCTATTAATTGGCTGATTATTGCTGCCCTCAGATCCACTAGAGCCTTTATCGGTGTCAGCTATTTCACGCCGCGGCGCTGAAAGCGGGAAGATCATGTGCCAATCAGGATTAATGTTAGGGTTTCGAAAGCCCCCCCACCCGGCCGCAAATTGACTGTATGTCATTTTAAAATGGGCGTTGCTTTCAGGGTTATTCCCCCCAAATAGCGGATCATGCATCATGATATGTTCATCATCATAGCCGGTGACCACTACAAAATGCCCGCCGGTGTAGTTGATATTGGTGATGTTGCGCCACGGAGTGTAGTTGACCAAGGCGATAAACGGGCGGCCTTCATCAATCATTGCTTTGAGCTTGGTGATAGCCGCTTGCTGATTGCCAAATGTAAAGTGCCCTGAATCGACATTGAAGTGATCCTGCAGATCTACCAAATGCCATGTAAATGTGAACTGGTTCCGGCCGAAATGCCAGCCAAAGGCCCGGCTAAAAACTTCATAAGCCTGATCGGGTGAAAGTTCAACCCCATAGTAGTTTAAGATCATGGCGGCGCAGGTAGGCCCGCAGTCTGTGTCTTTGCTAGCGGCATCCTCGGCCCATTGGGAACGGTATGGAACTTCTAATTTTGGCATGTTTCCTCTTAAAGCTAAGGACTGAAAAGAAAATAACTGTCTGCTTTCTTTTAATTTTCTCTTCAGTTGTGAAGGAACGGACAGCAAGTTAAGACAGTTATTTAGCTCCCGTTCCTGAGCGAATGAGTGTACTTAAAATCCGTCAGGTTTCAACAGCATTGAAGCAGGTGATTAGACGGTTGTGAATACCTGACTTGTTTGTTTAATGAGTTTGCAGTGAGCTATAGCGCAGGCAGAATGAAACGGAACAGTGCGAGTACGTTGAGGCCAATTAGCCCGGCCGAAAAAAGGGTGCCCCACGGCAATTTTTCAAGGTGCTTATTTTGCCCTATAAAGAACCAGACGCCAATGGCAACTGCTAGGCTGATGGGCACAAGTGCAGAGAAAAAGTATCGTCCTTGGTGCTGAACATAGGTCAGATTGTAGGCAAGGTAAAGGGCTAGATTGAGCAGGAAGAGGGTTGAGAGTAGAGAGTAGAGGATAGTGGATAGTGGATGGCGGGTAGTGGGCAGTAGGTAGTTAGCAGCTAGTGGGTGGTTGTTGGTTGATAGTTGGTGGCGGCTGATTGTTAAGACAAACCCGATGGCTACAATAATTGAGAACAGCGCTAAGGCTGTATAAACCCAAGACGGCATGACAACTTCCATCCAGCCAAACTGCCCCCAAAAGCTGCGGAACGAGGTCTGAATAAAGCGACGGCCGGTTTCATACGCGCCAAACTGCTCAATCCATTCGGCCGTCTTCGGTTGACCAACTACCACCTCGTCGTGCCGCCGTATGCCCAAAAAATCAGGCCAGCCGTACACCCACAAATTTCGCCCCCACCACACACAGCCGACCAAAAACGGTAAGGTAAACAGTTCAAATCCCTTGTGTATGATGCGTGTCCAATTGTTCCAAAAGACAAACAGGATCGTCACGCCCACAACCAAAATCAGCATATATGCGGTCACTTTGGTCAGTAAAGCCATGCTCATTAGCGCAATCAACCACCATTTGCTCTGTGAGGATGGCTCATCTTTTTGCCAAGCGCTCACTTGAAAAATAAGAGCTAGCAGGCCACCCGCAATCAGCAGCTCTGCCAATGAGTCGTTGTTGATGCTAGCCTGCATAGCGATATGCTGAGGCAGAAAGGCAAAAAATGCTGTGCCGAGCACGGGGATTGAACGATGCCACCTTGCCCAAACAGTCACCTGCTGCAGAACAAGCCACGCCAAGGTTAAAGTGATTGTCCCTAATAGAACCCCAAACATGCGCATGGCGGCCGTGCTGCCACCCGACAGCCAAAACACAGGTGTCTGAAGCATGTAGTACAAAGGCGGTTGATAATCTTCGTAGCTAAAGGCAGTTGTAACAGAATATTGGGGATCAAAATCCTTGCTGACCACCTCTGACTGATAAGCTTGATCATAATCAGCGGCTGTCATAATCGGCATTTGCCATCCTGCTAGTTGGCGAATGTAGTTATAGTGGGCTGGTTCGTCAGGGGCTTCCCATTCTGGGATGAGTAGGGCATAAAGTGAAGCGATGACGAGATAGGCAAGCAAGATGGGGACAAAGGCGCGATGCTGGGCAGGAATCATTAGTCGAATTTTAGCCTAAATCGACCGGCTTGGCTGAACTTCTTAAACACGATCACCCTACAACCTGTGGCCTGACAACTGTAATCTGATGAACTCATTAGCCATAAACAAGACCACCACAAATGAACAGGTTAAAGGGTTTACTGCTATTGGCATCAGAGTACCTAGAGTACTGATGAGCTATTACCCCCGGAAAGTACTACTGTTTTTACAAGAAGATGAAGCGAATATCTGTAGAATCCACGGGTGTATTCGGGCGCGAACTTATGCATTTTTATAACACTTAAAAGCTTCAAAACTTAAAAGCTTCAAAAGAGAGGTAAGTCATAATGTTCAAGAGAGTATTAGTTGGCGTCTTTGCATTCGCATTTTCACTTGTTGTTGCAGGAGTTGTTACACAGCTCTCTAGCGCATCCATGTTCAATGAGGCGGCCGATGGGTCCACCATCATAACCCGTACCCCCATAGTCGGAGAGACTGTACCAACCCGTACACCCGTTGTAGGAGAAACTGTTCCAACACGGACACCAGAACCAAACGCACCATTGCTACAAATTTCAA
>JBCCSO010000520.1:0-4128 GCA_039199965.1 Chloroflexota bacterium
AGCGTGATTTGCTTTGGTCACGGCAAACCGATAACCGAAAACGCAGCCCAGAGACTAACTGCCTTTGCCAAAAAAGTGGGTGCAATTTAAGTGGACGTTTTGATCTTAAATCACCGTGAGGTGCGTCAGCTTTTACCGATGCATGAGTGCATTGCGGCCCTTGAGCAAGTGTTTGTGACGCTGGCCAACGGAGATGCCCTCCAGCCGCTGCGCTGGCCGATGTTCCTGCCGGATCGATCTGGCTTGCTGGGCATGATGCCCGGCTATGTGGGCGGAGATATCAATATGATGGGCATCAAGACCGTTTCGGTGATGCCCGGAAACCACGGGACAGAATATGATTCTCATCAGGGAACTATCATGCTCTTTGAAAAAACGCACGGGGTTTTAAAAGCAATTGTGGATGCAACGGAAGTAACAAGCATCCGCACGGCCGCAGCCAGTGGGGTGGCAACCAAGCTGCTTGCTCGTGATGATGCCTGCAACTTGGCCATTATCGGCTCAGGCGTGCAGGCAAGGTCCCATTTAACCGCCATGCTGGCTGTGCGCAATATCAAGCGCGTCAGAGCTTTTAGTCCGAATCAAACCAGATTAGAGGCGTTTTCCGCATGGGGACGGCGCACCCATCAGGTTGAGGTTGAATTGACAGACGATACAAGATCGGCCGTTGATCAGGCAGATATCATCTGTACGACAACGTCTGCATCGACACCGATTTTGCTGGGAGACTGGATTGCTGATGGGGCTCATATCAATGCGGTTGGATCAAGTGTTAAAAGTGCTCGGGAGCTGGACACGGCGGCCGTTCTCAGGTCTGACCTGTACGTAGACTGGCGAGTATCAACCATCAATGAGGCTGGGGATTTTCTTTTTCCAAAGCAGGAGGGGGTCATCGATGAAAGCCACATCTTGGCTGAGCTTGGTGAACTGCTGATTGGCGCCGCTGCGGGCAGAACATCGACCAAACAAGTGACCCTATTTAAATCTCTAGGGCTGGCTGTTGAGGATATTGCAGCCGCTCATCTTGTTTATCAGAAAGCCACGGCACGTGGAGCAGGAACTTATCTAGAAATCGGGGCAAAGAAAGATATTTAACCAGCGCTGCCTGATGTGAGCTTCCCATCGGCTAATTGCAAAATCTCATCAACGTACTTATCCACCAAGTTGTCGTGTGTAACCAGAACAATTGTGATTCCCTGCTCTTTTACTAAATTGCGCATCAGCTCCAGAATTTCGTGGGATGTCTGTGTATCCAATTCTCCAGTAGCTTCGTCGGCCAGAATCAGGTTCGGCCGGGGAGCAAAAGCGCGGGCTATAGCAACTCGCTGCTGCTGACCGCCTGACATTTCAAACGGCCGCTGGTTGGCCCATTTGCCAAGCCCGACCATTTCTAAGACCTCATTGGCCCGGCCGCGCCGCTCTGAACGCGGCATACCCGCAATCCTTAGCATCAGCTCCACATTTTCATAAGCAGAAAGGGTGGGCAGCAGCCCGAATGCTTGAAAAATAAATCCGGCTTCTTTCTGGCGCCACTCTGTCAATTGTGCCGCGCTCATCTGAGCGATTGACTGGCCGTGGACTAAGATTTCGCCGCTGGTTGGCTGGTCAAGCCCACCAAGGCAATTGAGCAAGGTCGTTTTACCACTGCCAGATTTCCCTTTGACTGCTACGAATGCGCCAACAGGAATTTGAAGGTTAATGTGATCGAGTGCAGTGACATCCGGCCCAGATCCGCGAGATGGATAGACTCTGCACAACTCTTTGACTTCTACAGCAAGCTTGGTGTCTACGACTGATTGGTTCATTTTTCGCCCCCGTTCTTTGCTTCAACCGGCCGGATGATCACGCCATCCTCCGTTTGTTCAAGTCGAACGCGTTTGCTCAAGCCCAGCTCGTCCCGCATTTCTTTGGGGATTTGCAGACGCCCGGCCGCATCGAGCACAATCAGCTCCTCGAATTCTTCTTCAGCAGGAGCGTTTCCATCGGCTGACTCTTGAGCTTTAGCCTGACTGCGCACCGTTTCGCCCGCTAGCTTCCCATCCCGAATCGAGACAACCCGGCCGACCTGCTTGGCTATTTCGGGGTCATGGCTAACGATCAGGGTGGTTAAGCCTAACTCTCGATTGAGGGTTCTGAACAGCTCATAAATCATATCGGCCGTGGCGGTATCCAGCTCGCCTGTTGGTTCATCTGCCAGTAGAAGGGTGGGGTTGTTGGCCAGAGCGATGGCGATCGCCACGCGGGACTGCTCACCACCAGATAAGGTTTCCGGCCGGTGATCCATCCGATTTTCAAGGCCGACCATTTGCAATAGCTCACCTGCGCGCTGATTGGCTACACGCTGCTTTTCACCCGCCATTAGCATAGGATAGGCGACGTTTTCGGCCGCATTGAGCCATGGGATGAGGTTGCGGGTGCTTTGCTGCCAGACAAACCCCACTTCATCCCGGCGATATTGGTCCAGCTCCCGGTCACTGAGTTTGAGCAAATTTCGGCCGTCCACAAACGCGCTGCCCGCTGTCGGCCGGACCAGTCCACCTAGTACGTTCAAAAGCGTGGACTTGCCGCTGCCGCTGGCTCCAACAATGCCGACCATTTCCCCTTGCTCAATCTCTAAATCGAGACCCTGCAAAGCCAATAATTCAACATGGTCTGCTAGATTAAAAACTTTGACTAGATTTTCGCATTCAATAAACATAGTTAATTTTGTTTGAATAAATGCCTCACAAAGGAGGATGCTTTTTGTTACACAGCTAAGCTTCTAAGTTGTTCAAAGTTTTGAGCTATATATATTGTCTCAATAAACAAATCTCTGTGAAATTGTGCATTTCTAGTTGTTCTTTCCTTATTACAAAATAAAGAGTGCCTTCGCTGATCCCCCAGTGCATTTGAGTGTTTGTATCTGTATCTATTTGGAAAAATAAAATCCAATCTTCTGCTCCTTTTCGTTTGTTAGACATACTTTCATCAGTAAAAACGAAGTTGTTTTTCAGACTAATGCGGTTAGACAAGAGTTGAGACTTAATTCCGAAATCGTCATCCTGATGAATAAATGGATGGCCAAAGATTTGGTGTTTTGGATTTGATAATTCTAAGTGACCGTAATACAGATCTGAATAGCTTGAGTCTATTTCCCAATCGCTCATTCCTACGTTGTGCAAAACCTTTGAAATTGGGCTTGGAAAGCTACGGCTTATCTTAAACTCTACTTTGCATGGAGGATAGCTAAATTGAAATTTGGGGGTTTCTGGAGAATTTGTTCTTCTGAGCGAATCTGTTTTGTCAAAATAATAAACTTGAAAAGATTCTTGATCATCAGGATTCATGAAGACGGCATCGTTATTGTGTTCGAAAAAAATCGATAACAAACCAGTTTTTGGTAAGTCAGTTGTGGGAAAAAGAGCCTGTAGTTCTGATAAATTTACTTGAAGTAACAAAGAAAGGAATGAATTTTGCCAGTATGGCCATTCGAAGCCTAGTGGAACATCGGGATCTCCTCCAAATTTTGAGGCACCAACTGGAATATCTTCATCTCTTGAAATCGTTGATGCTAAATGTAAACAAGGTTCTGAAATAGCGAATATTGAACTTGCAGAGGCGTCTAGGTTGTGTGTTTTTGCAAGTTTCTCAAACGCTACCCTGTCCTGAAGCCTTTTGGTTGCATCCTTGCCGGGCTCCAGTTTTTTTCCGAGCATATATCCCCAATCGTGTTCGGATATGACATGATAACCGATGTGTTTATAAAACCCGACCGCATTTTCATTCGCTTTGCTGACCCCCAAATGCACGGCCGGAACACCCATCGAGCGCAGCTTTTCCCAGAAAGCTTCCATCAGTTTAAGACCCCATCCGCCCCCCTGCCCTTCAGGCAAAATGTCGATGTGTAAATGGGCCGGATAGCCGGGGACGTCGCTGGGATTAGGCTCAGTTTTGTGGATCGACTTTAATATATTGGTCCGCATATCAAACTGAGTTGCGTCATCAGGTTTGGGATATTTTTCGCGCAGTGGGGGGAACCACTCATCAAAAATCCACTGCTCAAAAGCTGTGGTGTCGCTTGTGCCCAGCACATATCCAACTGGTCGGCCGTCTTTCACCAGCACAAAGCATAGTTCTGGCTCATAGATA
>JBCCSO010000521.1:0-4123 GCA_039199965.1 Chloroflexota bacterium
GGTGACCATGTCAGAACCGTATTGTTGAACAAGGGCGGCACCATCGGCCGATTCGAGCAGGCTGCTAATTGCTGGAATTTGACGTAAATACTCTTTCATCTTGACTGAATTATAGCAACATATCGAATCAAGATGAGTCGTCTTTTGCCAAAACTCTGATTCAGGAGCGATTTTTACGCAATGATGAACTCTGGCTTATTGCTTTCGATAGATGCTGAAATCGCCCAGCTTTGCCCCATTTTGGGGATGAGAACGGTAAACGTTGATCCTTTGTTGATTTGGCTTTTGACTTCAATTCGGCCGTTTAAGCTTTCAACGAACCGTTTGGTAATAGCTAGCCCCAAGCCAGTTCCTTCGTAAATCCGGGAGTATGAGTTGTCTCCTTGTCTAAATGCGTCGAAAATGTGTGGTAATAAATCTTGATTAATACCTATCCCATCGTCTTTTACATCAAAACGATACTGACCATCGGCCGTTTCTTTGAACGATATAGAAACTTCACCACTTTGAGTATATTTCAGCGCATTACTCAATAAATTTAGCAGAATTTGCTTTAACTTTTGCCGATCAGTTGACAACAGAACGCCATTGTCAAACCCATTTACTGTAAGATCATTGTCATTTTTAAGCGCCATCGGGTGCAGGGTTGCCTGAAGATCATACTGAAGCTCGTAAAGCGCAAAATGATCTTGATGGATGGTCATTTGATCAGCCTCGATCTTCGATAGGTCTAAAATATCATTAATGAGAGTCAGAAGGTTTCTGCCTGATTCATGGATTCGAGCAATGTCGATTGCTGTTTCTTCATCAAGATTGTCTTCATCTTCATGAATCTCAAGCAGCCCCTCACTGTACCCAATAATTGCGTTTAAAGGTGTCCTAAGTTCGTGGCTCATATTGGCCAAAAATTCGCTCTTCAATCGGCTGGATTCTTCTGCTTTCTTCTTTGCCAAGGAAAGATTTTTGTTGGTTGCAATGGTATTTTTGACAACGTATCTCAAAATGACGAATGTAAGCAGATAGATTGAGCTTGCAATTAATCCCTTCTGCCATGGGGCAAGCATGTCTTCCGAGTCAGCGTAAAAGTAGGTTGACTCTAGGTAAACCAAAACACCTATCCATATGATAGTCAACATGGAGTAGACGAGTAGCGCACGGTTGTAAAGCAGAATCCCCACCAAAAACATAATGGGGTAGATAGTGGGATAGGCGATGTCTACAAGCCCAAAGTTATGTGTAACCCCCGCAACAATTCCAAGATAAGCTGACCCGGTAACCAGACTGACTCCAAGCTTTATTTTTCCCCGTCCCATTAGCCAAAAAGCCAATGCGCAAATAATGACCACGGAGCCTGTTGTTGTCATGTGCAGCCATTGACGCTGCGTTGCGAAGAAGATCGCAAAATACAGGCTGGTAAAACAGCCTAAGACGATGACGCAAAATCCGATCTTGACCATGAGTGGTGAAGTATCTTCATTTTGAAAATTTGATAGGTAGTCTTCCAGGTAACTTTCTTTCTGCTTATAAAGTTTTAAAACGTTCATAATTGACCATAGCCCAAAAATAAAATTGACTGGAACAATTTTTTCCACGTTGGCTAGGTTGCTGGCGATGATCAGAGTGTGGAAGCTTTGAGAAACGGTTTCGGATGTTACAACGTTATGCTTTCCTGTAGGTTATTGACAAATAGTAATGGTAAGAGATTGGTACCAGATGTGATGAGGTTAACAAAGATTTGAATTACTGATGTGTTTCACATCATTCGGCCGCGAGTTCAAGATCTTCCTCATCTTCTTCAAACTGTAGGTTTCTTCGCGCGTGCAGTCGAACGAGGATGACAAACTCAAATAGGAGGATGACAAAGCCGATGAGCAAAAATAGAGCAACGCTGAGCGCACGGTTCATATGGAACATTAGCCCGAGTGCGACCCATCCTCCTAACTCTAAAGACTGGCGTGATACATCAAATGCAGTTGGCTTCCGGCGAAAAATGCGCTGATTAAGCAGGTAGACAAACGGCATGGCAATGCCTAGGATTGCTAGCGCGACGGAAAATAAAAACGCGATTAGGCTTTCGGGAATCACCACTTCCATAATGTCAATGGCCGAAGCTGTTTCTGTAGAGATGGCGCGGACAAGGTCCCGATTTAAGTTGGGCTCAAAAGGCCACGTGTTTGTGATCCGGATGATAGAACCAACCGCAATGGCGGCCAGTAGGGGGCCGATAATTAACCAAGGGACTACGCCTAATCGTCTTCTTAAATCTTGCATAGGGGTGATTATAGCATGACAAACGGCCGCCTGATTTACAAATTCTGCTCTAGTGGGGTCATGGTATACCAACGTACTACGTGGCTACCTTTCGTTTAGAGTTAAGAACTATCGCCTGTCTGCCAAATTTTGTAGAATGTTTTTACCAGCTACAAGCAACCAAAAATGATGTGGATTTCATTCCCGAATGAGCTTGAGCTGTATTTTTGATAGACTACAAACAACTGCAGCGGAGACCTGACCGCTTGAGCGCATATATGACTACTTATCAACACAACTGGGGTTTTTGCATAGTTATGGATGTGGTGCCTTATTGCTGTAGGGCGATTTCATCAAGTATCTAGTACTCTGTAACGTAAATAAGTTTCACTTTTGTTTTCTAGGACTTATGTGATCTGTAGGATTAAAGATTAATCATCCCACCAATCTCAAAAATCCCAGATAAAGGCATATTTAAAATACTTTTGTTACAGAGCACTAATTTCTTCAGTTAGCCTAAAGCCACAAAACTATCATCAAAATTAAATGACCAAGTAGATATTCAGCTTTGTCAAGGTGTGAAATCATTAGCCTAAATGTTGCGTGAGAACAGTGTTTGCTGATGCATTTTTGTTCGTCAAAACAGATGGTTATCGGCCGAAAAGGAGAATCTTTGATCAAATTTATCCAAATTTCTAGCTTGATTGTGGGTCTGTTTATTCTGACCGTCCCTGAATTTTTGTATGCCCAATCCGCAATCGTGACAGAGAACGAGTCAGTGTCTGTTAGTTTTCCAGACTCAATCACTTTTGAAATAGAAGCCAGCGGTGAGTCTATCATCGACAAGGCCACGCTCATTTATGGCACCAACGGCCGCTCTTGCCAAAACACAGGGTCAAAGCAAGTTATAGAGTTTGATCCCGGCCAATCGGTTGATTTAGCGTGGGAATGGGAGCTGAAACGCAGTGGTTCTCTGCCCCCTGGTGCAGAAATTTGGTGGGAGTGGCAGATTGAGGATGAGGCAGGCAATGTGTTCACCACAGAGCGGCAAACGCAGCTGGTAGAAGATGAACGCTTCGATTGGACCACACTTGAATCAAACGGCCTTCTGGTCAACTGGGTTGAGGGTGATCAGGCCTTTGGTGAGAGTATTCTAGAGATTGCTGATGAATCACTGAGCCTGATCGCTTCAGACATGGGAGTCCCTCGGCCGGAAAACATAAACGTTTGGGTTTACCCCAGCAGCGATGATGTGCAGGAGGCTCTCGTTTACTCACCTGAGTGGGCGGGTGGCATCGCTTTTCCAAATTACGGCATTACGATTCTTGGTATTGCGCCCGATCAAGAAGAGTGGAAAAGCCAAGTTGTTCCGCACGAACTGGTTCATTTGGTTGTAGGTGAACTGATGTTTAACTGCTACGGAGTGTGGCTGCCTACGTGGTTGAACGAAGGGCTAGCCCGCTATGGTGAAAGAAATATTGAATCGCGAGATTTAAGTCAGTTTCAATCTGTACTGGAAGCGGGTGAACTGCCACCGCTCAAAACGCTTGCAGTTAGTTTCTCAGCCTTCGGTGCTGACGCATCAGTTTCATACACGCAAAGTTACATCATTGTTAAGTATCTGATTGATACGTACGGATCAGACAAGATGGCGGAGCTACTGAACACCGTTAAAAGCGGCAATCGGATTGATGCTGCGCTGGAAATGGTGTACGGCTTTGATACGGCCGAACTGGATGCGGAATGGCGCGGCACAACCGGCTTTGCAGCCACACCTACCCTTGAGGCGGACGCCATCGATGAAACGCCAACGGCCGTGCCAACCTTGGCGCTTGTGAATCCGCTGGAAAGTTTGCCAACCTCAACGCCAACC
>JBCCSO010000522.1:0-4121 GCA_039199965.1 Chloroflexota bacterium
CCGATATGGCAACTGACACACCAACGGTAGAAGTTAACACAAAGCAACGGGAGCCGGCCAGCAATTCGGCCGCACGATTTGGAACCTTTGCAGGCGTTTTCACCCCCAACGTTTTAACGATTTTAGGCCTCATCCTATTTTTGCGTATTGGCTATGTCACCGCATATGCAGGTATGTGGCATACGCTTATCATCGTTCTGATTGCGAACGGCATCTCGTTTTTAACAGGTTTGTCGCTTTCTGCGATTGCCACCAGTATGGAAGTGCGGGCTGGGGGCAACTATTACATCTTGTCCCGCTCATTGGGACTCGAAGTCGGTGGGGCAATTGGCATCCCCTTGTTTGCCTCCCAAGCGATTTCTGTGGCGTTCTATATTATTGGTTTCACAGAATCAGCCCAGAGTTTGGTGTGGTTCCAGCAGTTTGATCCTCGTCTAATTTCAACCGCAATTGCATTATTGTTCATCGTTATCGCATGGATTGGAGCTGATTTTGCTATCAAAATACAGTTTGGCATTCTGGCTGTACTAACAGCTGCCTTAATCTCTTTCTTTGCAGGTGGTTGGGACACGATTTCTGAACCAATCCTTGAGCCAGCCTACGCCGATGGGATTACCTTCTGGGTGGCGTTTGCCATCTTCTTCCCGGCTGTGACTGGTATTACCGTAGGGACCAGTATGTCCGGTGACCTCAAAGACCCCGATAAAGCGATTCCAAACGGAACAATTTCATCGATCGTAATAACGGCCGTGATTTATGTTGGTGTGGTTGTTTGGTTCTCGTTCCATGCACCCGACCGCCAAGAGCTGATTAACAACAGTATGGCGATCCAGTCGATCTCAATCTTTCCGCCGCTCATTCTGGCTGGGGTTTGGGCCTCAACTCTGTCATCGGCTTTGGGCAGCATTGTGGCTGCTCCGCGTACCCTGCAGGCTATTGGTAAAGATCGTATGGTCCCTACATGGACCGCATCGAATCTAGGCCATCCCACAGAGCCGCGCATGGCTGTGTTGATCACCGGGGCCATCGCCCTCATTGTGATTTGGATGGGTGACCTAAACGCGGTTGCTCCAGTAATTTCGATGTTTTTCTTAAATACATACGGGATTACCAATTTGGCGGCCGGGATTGAAAAAATGGTTGATAACCCTAGCTATCGTCCCCGTTTTAACATTACGTGGTATTGGTCGATGCTTGGTGCATTGGGCTGTTACGGCACGATGTTTCTTATCAGTCCAACTGCTACCGTTATCGCGATTGTGATTTCTGTTGGGATTTATGCTTACATGCAGCGGCGTGGCTTGACCCGAACATGGGGCGATGTGCGTACCGGGATTTGGTTCGCTCTTGCTCGCTTTGCGCTTCTAAACTTAGAAGGAAAAACGGTTGCGGCTAAAAACTGGCGGCCGAACATCATGGTCTTTTCGGGCCAACCAGATACGCGCAAGCCGCTAGCTGAGGTTGCCCGCTGGCTCAGCCATGGGAAGGGCATTGTTACCTTTTTCCAAATCATTCTCCAAAATATGGAAGAAGATACTGTTGATATTCAAGATCTACGGACACAGGCTTTGCAGAGGATCAATACTTTCATCCGATCGAATAATTTAAGGGCGTTTGCTGAGGCTGAGGTTGTCGAAGATTTCAAAAGCGCGGTTTTAACTGTTGCACAGGCACACGGGATCGGAGGCTTGGAATCAAACGTAATGCTCCTAGGTTGGAGCGGAACTGTTGACGGCCGGGCCGCCCAAATGGCTTTGGCACGAGACCTGCACCGTATTGAGAAGTCAGTAATTTTCCTAAACTATGACGGTCAACGCGGCTTTGGGGAACGGAAACGGATTAATATCTGGTGGCGCAGTCAAGGCATAAATGCGGATCTGATGCTTCTGTTGGCCCATATTACCCGCCAGCACCGTTCTTGGGATCGGGCTGAAATTCGCCTGATTCGGGTGGTTGGTAGCGAAGAGGCGGTCATTGATACGCTGATGCACGAGCGGGCAGAGCTGAAAAAGATGCGGGTTGACGCGGTTCCCATTGTGTTGGTCGATGAGGGGATGAGTGAGCCAATTGAGTCTGTTATGCGGCGTGAGAGTCAGTCGGCCGACTTGACGATTCTGGGTATGAACTTACCGGAAGAAGGGTCGATCTACCAGTATGGAGAGCGTCTAAATGACCTTGTCCAAGATATTGGCACAGCGCTGATTGTTTTGAGTTCGCACAAAAACATGAACCTGCTTTCCGGTGATGAAGAGGAAGTCTAATGCGACTTAGTGGTTTGCCCCGTGTAATCAACCAACAACAGTTGTTTGGTCAAACATTAGTAATTTTGTAAGTATCCAAGAATAAATAGATTAGTGCTTGACTCCGTACCCCACTACAGGGTTTATAATATGGTTTATGACTCAAAAACCCACTGGCTTATCAGCCGGAAAATTGGCCAAAGCGGCCGATGTGAATGTAGAAACCCTGCGCTATTACGAAAAACGGGGTTTGTTACCAGAGCCACCCAGAAAAGAATCTGGCTACCGCGTTTATCCTGAATCGGCCGTTGATCGACTAAAGTTTATTAAAGGGGCGCAAGTGCTTGGCTTTACGCTTGATGAAATCCAAGACCTGCTCGACATGCGCATTGATACACATGCCAATCGGGCTGATGTGCGCCAGCGGGCGACTGAAAAGATCGCGGACATTCAAGGAAAAATTGCATCTCTTGAGCAAATGAAGCAGGCACTTGAACACCTTGTACATCAGTGCCACGGTGATGGATCAACGGCCGAATGCCCTATATTGGAAGCGATTCCCACGTTTAGATAGAAAAGCTTTTGGCTTTTAGCCGTTAGCTTTTTGTTGAGGAAAGGACGACAAAATGTCCACACAAAAACAACTAACTTTACCCGTTATCGGTATGACCTGCGCCAACTGCGCTAAATCAGTGGCGCGTAACAGCAAAAAAGTGGAAGGGGTCACCGATGCGGTTGTCAATTTTGCTAGTGAGCGGGTGCTCATTAGCTACGATACGGCCGTCAAAGATGCCAAAACGGTCACGGCCGATGTGATTGCCCGCGTACAAAAAGCGGGTTTTGATATTCCAACAGCCACTGTTGAACTGCCGCTGCTGGGCATGACCTGCGCCAACTGCGCCAAAACCATCAGGCGTAAGCTGAACAAAGTTGATGGGGTGCTGGATGCCAACGTCAACTTTGCCAGCGAAAAAGCTCAGGTTGAGTATGCGCCCGGTGCCGTCAGCCGTTCAGAGCTGGTGGCAGCAGTGCGCAAGGCCGGTTTTGACGTGGTTGAAGCGGCCGATGGCGAAGAGCTTGAAGATGCTGAAGCGGCCGCGCGCGCGGCTGAGTACAACCATCAGCTCCATCGGCTAATTGTGGGCGCGGTGTTCACCATCCCGCTGTTTGTGCTGAGCATGAGCCGAGATTTTGGCCTGCTGGGGGATTGGGCTTGGGACAACTGGGTTGACTATTTGTTCTTAGGCCTAGCTTCTGTGGTGCAGTTTTATGTAGGCTGGGACTACTACGTTGGCGCGTACAAAAGTTTACAGAATGGCAGCGCCAATATGGACGTGCTGGTAGCGATGGGATCATCGGCCGCATACTTTTTTAGCATTGCGGTTTTGGTCGCTCACTACTTTAATCAGCACATTTTTGGCCATCACGTTTACTTTGAGACATCGGCCGTCATCATCACCCTGATTGTGCTGGGTAAACTGCTTGAGGCCCGTGCCAAAGGGCGTACGAGTGAAGCCATTAAG
Organism: Chloroflexota bacterium; assembly: GCA_039199965.1. GTDB lineage: Bacteria > Chloroflexota > Anaerolineae > Promineifilales > Promineifilaceae > WTJY01. The sequence goes on from JBCCSO010000522.1 coordinate 3,764, forward strand.
AAACTGATCGGACTCCAGCCGAAAACGGCCCGCATTGAGCGGAATGGAGCAGAAGTTGACATTCCTATTGCTGAGGTGGTTTCAGGTGACGTGGTAATTGTTCGGCCGGGTGAAAAAGTTCCGGTTGACGGTGTAGTGGTTGACGGTAGCTCTGCGCTTGATGAAAGTATGATCACGGGTGAAAGCTTGCCCGTTGTCAAAACGGTTGGTGATGAGCTGATTGGTGCCACCATCAACAAGCAAGGGGCGCTCAAATTTAGAGCCACAAAAGTGGGTAAAGAAACGGCATTGGCTCAAATTATTAAGCTGGTTGAGCAGGCTCAAGGCAGCCGCGCGCCGATTCAGAGAATTGTGGATC
>JBCCSO010000523.1:0-4115 GCA_039199965.1 Chloroflexota bacterium
GACTATGATCCTTTTAAAGTTGTGCCACCCAACTTGGTATTTGAAGGTAACCTTGAGCTGTGGGTGGATGATATAAAAGTTGAATTGCACGAGTATCTGGTGCACGAAGCAGGACATCTGGGCGTTCTGCTCCCTGATGAGAAGATCTTCATTGCGAATGATATTCTGGAAGATCCGCTTTGGTTCTTTAACTTTGGTTTTGCTTCGGCCGAAACTCAGCTAAGTGAGCTTGAGCGGTTGGGAGGGCAGGATATTGATTTTATTTTCCCGTGCCACGGCTCTATTGAAACAATCAAACAAGGTGGGTTTTCAAAAAGCCTTATCGACGCAAATATTAGCTACTTGAAGAAGATGATTGCCGGTGCGGGCGATCCAAATTTTGAAAGTATGAAGGCTTACCCAGTCTTGAAAGACGCGCTTCAAGAAGGTGTTATCACATGGTGGGAACCTTATGCTGAGGTTCATGCATTCAATAAATTGGAAGTCTTGAAGCACGTTCAGAACTCATGAGTCAAGCAACACAAATATTCTGCATGGATGTCGATTACCGAGTTGACCACGCTGCCGCGGCCGGAATCCTATTTGACGACTGGGAGTTAGATGCAGTGATCCAAAAAGTGACTGTGACAATTGATCAAGTTGCTCCCTATCAATCGGGTGAATTTTATAAACGTGAGCTGCCTTGTTTGATCAAACTGATTGACCAATTAGCTACACTGCCCTCTGTATTTATTGTTGATGGTTTTGTGTATTTGGATGGCCAGAAAAAAATGGGGCTTGGTGCTTATCTCTGGGAACATGTGGGCCGAAAGGTACCGGTGATTGGTGTTGCTAAAAAGCGATTCAAGGAAAACACTGCGGCAGTTGAAATTACCCGTGGTAAAAGCCAGACGCCATTATTTGTGACTGCGGCCGGTATCGATTTGCAAATTGCATCTAGCCAAATCATGAAAATGCATGGAAAATTCCGCATCTCGACTTTACTAAAACAAGTCGATCAATTATGTAGAGACGTGCCGTCGGCGCGTCTACTATGAGACGCCGTCGCTATGCTTCAAGGTTAAAGGCGGATGTCTCTACAAGACAAGAATGACCCAAAAACCACCCAATATCCTTCTCATCATGGCCGATCAATTGGCCCCTCATTTCACTGGCACCTACGGCCATCCCGTCGTGCAAACCCCACATATGGACGCTGTTGCAGCGCGCGGCATGCGCTTTGATGCAGCTTACTGCAATTCGCCGCTGTGTGCGCCATCCCGCTTTTCATTTATGAGCGGACAGCTTGTCACCAACATCGGTGCATATGATAATGCGGCCGAATTTCCGTCATCGATCCCAACCTTTGCTCACTACTTGAAGCAGTTGGGCTACAAAACCTGTCTGAGCGGCAAGATGCACTTCGTGGGTGCTGATCAACTGCACGGATTTGAAGAGCGGGTGACAACGGATATTTATCCGGCTGATTTTGCGTGGACCCCCGACTGGGAAAATGCGGATGAGCGCATTGATCGTTGGTATCACAACATGGATCCGGTCAAAGAGGCTGGCATAGCGGCTGTTTCATTTCAGCTCGACTATGATGATGAAGTGGCCTTTTTTGCCCGGCGCAAAATATTTGATTACGCGCGTACGCAGGATGAACCGTTTTGCTTGGTGGCCAGCTTTATGCACCCGCATGACCCATACGTGGCGCGTAAGGAATTCTGGGATTTATACGATCCAGCCGACATTGATATGCCTAAAGTCTTGATCGATTACAACAATCAAGACCCCTTTAGTCAGCGGCTAATGGATGGCATTCAGGCCACCACAACTGATATCTTGGCCGAAGACGTGCGCAACTCCCGGCACGGCTATTACGCCAACACCAGCTACATTGACGCTCAGATTGGGAATCTGATCGACGCGCTGGAACAGGCTCAAATTTTAGACAACACGATTGTGATCATTACGGCCGATCACGGCGACCTTCTGGGGGAGCGCAGCCTGTGGTACAAAATGAGCTTTTACGAGCGTGCCGTGCGTATCCCTTTGATTATGGCTGGTCCGGGAATCGCTCAAGGGATCGTGCCAAATGCCTGCTCCTTGCTCGATATGCTGCCAACTTTGGTGGATATTGCACAATCAACTGGTGCACCTGACCCTGTCTACGGTCGGCCGGTACCCGGCCGCTCACTTATGCCATTGGCGCGCGGTGAGGCTGATTCTGTGAGCGAGGCGATTGGAGAATACTGTGCAGAGATGACGGCTTGGCCCGTGATTATGATCCGGCGAGACGAATACAAATTCATCTACTGCGAAAGCGACCCCCCGATGCTGTTCAACATCGTTGAAGACCCTGAAGAAATGAACAATCTGGTGAGCAACCCAGATTTTGCAGACATTGTTGAGCGATTTACAGCCGAAATCCACGAGCGCTGGGACAACCATGCCATTCGGAAACAGGTGATCCAATCACAAAAAGACAGGCGAGCGGTACACGCAGCGATGGAAATTGGACCAATCACCAAGTGGGACTACAACCCGCCGCGAGATGCCAGCAATGAATACGTACGCAACCACATCGACTGGGCGGTAGCAGCAACGCAAAAGCGCTTCCCTCCCCCAGAAACGTAGTCGGCTATGACTTCGATTTTCGGCCTTCAAGTTCAGCCGCCATTGCGCGTGGGCCTTGCCCCACAAAAAGAATGAAGGTGCTTATAAAGCCGAATAGCAAAATGAAAATCATTGAATTGCTGCGCCAAGAATCAATTAGAAGCCAGCCTAAAAACCCAAGGCTAAAAAGAACTAGGGCGATGGTTTGGATCATATTCCAGTTTTTTACTTTTCGCTGTAGCTCTCCGCTTTCTACATTTGAATAATCAGCCATGTTGAAACCTCCGGGGTCGTAGGCAATATAGATTCAGTACAGACACCCTAAAAGAGTTGTTTTCGGCCGTCAACGGGGTTTAAATGTGGTTTTTATGTGGCTGTAGTGGCGCCTCTCCTTTTATATTGAAGGATTATGGCTGTCTAAAATCGCGGATTCAAACTCTCCACCAGCATAAGTAGCGAGCAGTTGAAGTAGATCATCAATCGCGCTTTTAATGTCATTGGGTCCACCTTCATGCTGAGCCTCAACCGTAATGATAGCGTTCTGTGTGTTTGGTCCGGCTGCGCTTGACCGGCTCTGACGCCAGCACCAGCGGCGAGCGATCACCATTTTGCTTTCGTCTGAAAAAATAACTTCGCCTACCTCTGGATGAATCACTTCATTACTCCCTAATTCTGTATAGGTTTCCGTTCCGTCTGAATAGCCGACTGTCACGACGCCATCTAGCTGATAGCTGTCAAAAATTGCAACTGGTAGCCCATAACGGATGCTAACTAAGTTCCCAATATCAACCATCGTATTGATGCTAGGAACGTCTCCCTTTTTGGTTAAACGGCGCAGCAAGGCTTCGGCCGCAGTTCGATATTTGGTAGGGGATACCCCAAAAGCTGCGATGGCGCGCCGCCAAGCATGTAGGGATGGCAGCTCACTTAACGGCGTCTCACCGATCTTGGCTTTAACCGCCTCTTGCTCTGCCGCGTACTCCGCTTTGAGTGCGTCTGAAGTTAGCGAATTGGTCATTCCGCTAGCGATGATGACACCGCTGGCGAGGTTCGGGTAGGTTGAAATAATGTCTGGGTGATATTGGAATTTAGCCATATTTATTGTAGTCACGTAGCGTGCTAGGTTCGGGCCCAGTACGCCGGACCCCCACAATTTAATCCTTTAGCTCATACCAATTGGTGCCGATGTTTGCATCAACTTTAAGCGGTACGTCTAGCTCATAGGCACCGCTCATCGTATCAACCACCATCTGACGGACAGCATCCACTTCATCCAGCGGTACCTCAAGCACCAGTTCGTCATGCACTTGGAGCACCATGCGGGCTTGGTAACCTTCATCAATGAGTTTGTCGTGCAGGTCGAGCATAGCGGTCTTGACAATGTCGGCCGCTGTGCCCTGAATGGGATGGTTGATGGCTTCACGCTCAGCCGCTGCTTTGAACTGCTGATTCCCCGGCCGTTTAAAGATAGGGAAGAAGCGGCGTCGGCCGAAGAGCGTGCTGACGTAGCCTTCCTC
>JBCCSO010000524.1:0-4112 GCA_039199965.1 Chloroflexota bacterium
AAAAAATCGAATAAAACAAACATTGAAATCTATTGAAAACATTCTTGTTAGGCATCTCAAAAAAATAGATGAGAGAAAAGAATATATGGTTTCAGAAAATTTTGAGGTTTGGATTTGGCCAACATCAATTAAGTTTGAAAGCGCCTATGTTTTAGGCTCAAGCATGGATGATGATGCAACTGGATCTGCTGAAGTTATCAGAACAAACCTTGAATGGATACTCCCAGAAAAAACGAACAAAATTAAAAAATATAGCCTTAATTATTCCAAATGGTGGTTGGTGATGATTGATCATATTGGGGGTGCTAAAGACGAACTTTATGATCCAATTCTTCCTTTGAAAAATGATCTTCGTGCAGACTGGGAGAAGGTGATTTGCGTATCCCCATACGACACAAAGAAATGGCGTGAAGTGACTTTTAATTAGAAGATATGGAAAAAGAGTGATGATGAGTTCATTAAAAGTAACAAAAAACAGAAAAATTTTAGAGGTCGTGCTGGACCGGCCGAAGGCAAACGCTATTGACAACGCTACCAGCCGAGCCATGGGTGATCTGTTCGCAGAATTCCGCGACGATCCTGAATTGCGTGTAGCGATCATGACTGGCGGGGGCGAACGCTTCTTTTCGGCCGGATGGGACTTAAACGCCGCGGCCGATGGTGCCGCCATCGACGGTGAGTACGGGGTGGGCGGCTTTGCCGGGCTAACCGAAATGCACGACCTAAACAAGCCGGTTATCGCGGCTGTGAATGGGATGGCGGTTGGTGGAGGATTTGAGCTGGCGTTGTCCTGCGACATGATTGTTGCGGCCGATCACGCTCAGTTTTTTTTACCCGAAATCTTTATCGGGATTGTGTCAGACGCAGGCTCGTTTAGGCTCCCCAAGCGAATTCCGTACCACATCGCCATGGAAATGCTGCTAACCGGCCGTCGTATGGACATGGCAGAGGCGCAAAAGTGGGGCTTGGTCAACGCTGTTGTGCCACAAAATCAGCTGATGGCGAAAGCGCGCGAGTATGCGGAGACAATGATTCAGGGCGCGCCGCTCTCGCTGGCGGCCGTGAAAGAGCTAACCCGCGCTACGGCTAACATGACGCTTGAAGAAAGTTATGCGTTTATGCGCTCTGGTAAGGCTGAAATTTATGACAAAATGCTGGTGTCGGCCGATGCGGAGGAAGGGCCGAAAGCCTTTGCTGAAAAGCGTGATCCAGTTTGGAGGGGTCAGTAGGGACGGTCGCTGATGGTGGTGATTTGAGCAAGGCCGTTAAGCTCGACAATGAGCTGATTGAGAATATCCCGGCCGATGATAATCTCATCATTGTGTTTATGACCGATTACTTCCAAACCTTGAATCGTAAAATCCTTAATTTTGACTTTGACAAAAAATGTCTGGGCACGCTCACTGATCCCAGTGATCGAAACGATACTGCTCCAGCCCGCCTCTTCAGCTCCAAGATCACGTAGCATTCTGATCGGAAATGATGACGCATCTGATCCTGTATCAATCAGTCCTTGAACTAGAGCAGATTTGTTAGACAAAAAGCCAGAAATCTCAATTTCACAAATAGGAAAAGGCTGCCCATTGTAGGCATTATCATAATCTAGAGATGTACGCATAAACTATAAAAGTTGTAATCGACCACTCCGTAGAACAGGCTCGGCTTCAATTGTTACTAACCGAGTGAAGAAAAATGTGTTTGGATATTTTTCTTTCACACGAATATACAGTGGGCTTCTGTGTTGATCATAGTCGACCACCTTTTCATCAACGATGGCAACATATTTCCCAAGGTATGTATTTACAAGTTCTGGATGGATGCGCAACCAAACTTTCTTTGCATTTTCCCATTCAGGAGGTAAATCTGAATCTGTTGCATCCGGTAAGGTACGCTCTAAATGCTCGCCAAGAACTTCAGTAACCTTCTTGTTTTTTTGTTTAGCTAGTCTTTTCGCTTTTTCAAGCGTTTCTTCAGACAGTGAAATTGAAATATCTAGTGCCATATTGGCCAAATTATAACAGAAAAAGCATATGGATTTATACAAGCACCGTTTGTTGTGTTACTTGGAAGAAAGTTATGTGTTTATGCGCTCTGGTAAGGCTGAAATTTATGACAAAATGCTGGCTTCGGCCGATGCAGAAGAAGGGCCAAAAGCCTTTTCTGAAAAGCACGATCCGATTTGGAAAGGGGAATAAAAAAAGGCTCAGCGATAGAACCTTTGCAGAACACCAGTCAGATTTTCAAAACCTGACTGGTCTCAGAAGGAATTTTCTAAGCCAAGGTCGCTTCAAACCAGATTAAACCCGCTTGACCCAGTAAACGCCTTCATAGGTGCTACCGTCTTTTAAGGTTCTTAACTCTGGATGGCAGGCAAAGCCCAGCTTCATCTTAACAGCATAGTTTTCAACCCTGCTTCGTGCGCTAAAGGAGCGAACTTGAAATAGATCAAGTTCACCAGCCTTTTGAAGAATTAACTCTTGAAGTTTGGTCCCTATACCTTGGTTACGCCAAGGCTTCAGCACGTGAAGCCCTCGAATTTTGGCCTCGTATAATGTGTTGCCATTGCGATCGCTTACTGGACTGGTATACATTTCAGGGCCGATCGGCTGAATTAAAAAAACGTGATACCCGATGAGATTGTGATCTTTATCAAGTGCTATTGATGCGAAAAATGGCACAGGGTCATCATCGATGAAAACATATTTTGAATCGCCCAAACTAGCTGACAGTTCTTTTAATTCAGGCCAGCGCGGATGATTTTCTTCCCAAAATTCAATACGAAATGATTGCTTCGTCAAACGTTCTCCTTGATTGAAACAGATCGGCAAAACGCAATTTTAAATGATTATGGACTTAAACAAACTTTTTGATGCCCAATCGATCTGCGTGGTGGGGGCCAGCGCCCGTGAAGGGAGCTTCGGTGGCACTGTGCTCAAAAACTTGGTCGATTTTGGCTACCCCGGTCAACTGATGGGGGTCCATCCCAAAAACACAGAAGCGTTTGGGGTGCCGTGCTATCCATCCCTAACCGATATTCGACAGGTGCCAGACTGTATCGCCTTGGCGGTAGCTAACCATCACTTGCTGGGATATTTGGAAGAAGCGGGGGAATTGGGCGTGGGCGCGGCCGTGGTGTTTGGTGATCCGACCGTAGGGGCTGGGCGCGACCCTGAACTAGAAGGGCAGATTGCACAGGTAGCCGAAGATTATGAAATGGCGGTTTTGGGTGCCAATGGGATGGGATATTACGCTTTACCCAACGGTATTGTGATCTCCGGCTATCCGGTTGATCCGCAAAAGCCAACCGGTAGTGTGGCGCTCATCACCCACTCTGGCACAGTGTTTGATTCGATGACCCAAAATAATCGAGATGTATATTTCAACTACGTGATTTCGGCCGGAAATGAGACCTGCCTAACGGCTGCCGACTACTTAAATTACGTACTTGATGACCCATCAACCAAAGCGGTCGCGATGTATCTCGAGACCGTGCGGAATCCTCAGTTGTTCTTAGCCGCGTTGGAAAAATCGGTTGCCAAAAAGATACCAATCATTGCCTTAAAAACCGGCTTGAGTGAGCGGGGGCAACTCATGGCGCAGGCTCATACTGGCGCTTTGGCCGGTGGTGCTGAAGCCTATGCTGCTTTGTTTGAAAAATATGGGGTTCGTCAATGCTTTACCTTGGATGAGATGATGGACACGGTTGAGCTCTTTAGCAAAATCCAGCGGTTGCCATCGCCCAACGTCACCGCGCTGATGGAGTCGGGTGGAGAACGCTCGATGCTGGTTGACATTGCAACCAACGTGGGTGTTGAGCTGACTGAGCTTAGCACAGACACAAACCGCAAGTTGGTGACCATCCTTGAAGATGGAGTTGAGCCAGATAATCCGCTCGATGCGTTTGGGTCCGGACACAATGTGCAGGATACCTATCGTGACTGCTTGCTGGCGATGGACGGTGATCCAAATACCGGTTTGCTTTGTTTGGCCGTTGACTTGGCCCGTGATAGCTACCTGTCTCACGATTATGTGAATGGGGCGATGGAGGCGCTGCCTAACTTAAGCAAACCATTTGCCGGATTAGTAAACCTGACGGCCGGGGCACACGATGG
>JBCCSO010000525.1:0-4112 GCA_039199965.1 Chloroflexota bacterium
GCGGGATGGCTCGCCAGATGTTGGAGCTTATGAAGTGGAAACCATTGTCTATGTCAGCTCAAGTTCGGCCGGAATTGCTGGTGGTGTCACTTTTGTAGATGAAGATATTTTGGCCTACAACAAAAACGCGGACACGTGGATGCGGTACTTTGATGGATCTGATGTGGGATTAAGCGGCGACCCATTCCGCGATCTAGATGCTTTTACTATCCTGGCTGACGGCTCGATTCTGCTCAGCATCGCGGGAGCATCTACCGTCCCAGACGTGGGGGCGATTGATGACTCTGACATTGTTCGTTTCATCCCATCTAAAATAGGTCCCAAGACAGAAGGGACCTACGAGATGTACTTTGATGGTTCTGACGTGGGGCTCGATACAGATAAAGAAGACATCGACGCGATAGCAGTGCTGCCTGACGGCCGGATCATTATCAGTACGCTGGGAACCGCCCAAACGCTCAAACAGTTTGGCAATACGCTCAACTCGCTCGATGAAGATTTGATCGCGTTTACACCAACTTCTTTGGGTGAAAACACGGCCGGTTATTTTTCTCTGTACGCTGACGGTTCTGACTTTGGTCTAGATACACCGGTTGAAGATTTGTGGGGAATCGCGGTGCTTAATAACGAGAATGATTTGTACATCAATCCGGCTGGTATTTTTGATACAGGTACTCTAAGCGGTACTCCCGCCGATTTCTTCGTGTGTAATTCAGCTACAGTTGGGGCCGTCGCTTCTTGTGGGTCAGAGTCATTATTTTTTGACGGTCCAGCCAGTGGTATTGGTGGCGAAACACTGGATGCTATTCATGTTAGATTTGAGTAGCGTTTAGATCTACAAAAAAAAGTTTGTTAACAGATGCTCACGTTGTGCTAACAGCTTACAGCGTGAGTATTTAGCTTATACTTGCCGCCAGTCGTTAATCATGCTGTGCAACTCATCAGATGAAAGCGAAAATTTTTCTCTCAAAACCAACTCCTCTATGCTGTCCTCACTGTTCAAATAGCGAATTTTGACCACATTGATGTAGCAGGCTTGTTTGTCCGCTTCATGGCGGATGCGGAGCGTACTAGTAAAACTTTGCTCAATCGATTCCCGAGGTAAATAGACGCATGAAAAGTCTGCAAAGTGATCCCCGTGCCGGACGACAAAGTTTTCCTCATCAATGATAATGCCATATTTTTCACTTTGATTAAGCTCGGGGACTTTGGTGTTCATCATCACCCGTACGGTTTGCCATGCGCGCCAGCCCATCACTAGCATCCAAATGGAGATGCTAAATATCACCAAAAAGAGGGTAATAGTTGCCAGCATCGGTACAAGCCCTGAAGTTAGGTCGGTTAGGGTACGTTCACGGGCGGTCGGGTTCCCTAAAAAGTAAAAAGGAACAATGTAGAACAATATGCCAAAAGCGGGTACCCAATAGGCTAAAGTGTAAAAAATAGCGGAAAACCATGTGCTTTCGGCCGGTTGGAACGGAAAAAATCGCCCGTTCACTGGCATGTGCCCCCTAGTGAATTGATCCTGATATTTCTTAGGCAGCTCAAAAAATTCAACTGCGCCAATTGCGTCCATGGGTTATATAAACGTCGCGATTTCGTTTAAAGACTTTTTCTGCTTGGCGTGTGTGGGCACTTCACAATCATCGGCCGGATAGCCAACCACCAGAAGCATGACAACCTTTTCGTTTTTTGGCCGACCCAAAATTTTGCTGATGAACCCCATCGGGCTGGGGGTATGGGTTAGTGAAGCCAGCCCGCAGTGGTGCAGGGCCGTGATTAGCGTGCCCGTTGCTAGTCCAACCGACTCTTTGACATAGTAGTTTTGCACCCGACGGCCGTCTTCGAGCATATCGTGGCTTTTGGCAAAGACTGCAATGATGTAAGGGGCAATCGTCAAAAAATCTTTGTGTTCATCTGTGCCTAAAGGGGCCAAAGCGTCGAGCCATTCTTTTGGTGCCTTGCCATTGTAAAAGGCCCGCTCTTCTTCTTCGGCCGCCTCTTTGATTTTTTGCTTGATTTCGGAGTCTTCTATAACAACGAATTGCCACGGCTGTAAGTTGGCGCCGCTAGGTGCGGTACCGGCCGCCAGCAAACAAGTTTCAATGATGTCGCGCGGTACCGGCCGGTCTGAAAACTCACGGATGGTACGGCGACGTTTGATATTTGAGTAAAACGTGTTGGCGCGTTCGCGCATTTCGTCTAACGGATATTCGGTAAATTCACTATGGGGGATAAATTCTGCTGACATTTAGATTCCTTGCTTAAGTTCAGAGATTACGGTTGATGCCATTTCGGTGCCCAATCATAAATCGTAAATCGTTATTCGTAAATCTAAAACCGATTGAGTCACCGTAATTTTGGTAAGTTGCCCCTTTTTAACCAAGAGCCTACACTTTCGGCCGATGAAACTGGCGCAATTTCGTTATTTAGATGAGGATCGCATTGGGGTAGCCTTAGGTGAAACCTTAATTGTAGATCTGCATGAGGCGGCTGCAGGGCTCAGGCTCCCTTTTAATTTTCCATACAGCATGCGCGAGCTAATCAGTTTTGGCACGATTGCTTTGGAGTCAGTTCGTTTTGTGCTGTTTCAGAGCGAACGGTATCCTCACAGGGTAAAACCTATCCCTTTAACAGATATTGAGTGGCTGCCACCGATGCAGCGGCCGGGTAAAGTGGTGTGCGTGGCGCTGAATAATTCGACCATGAACGAAAGAAAAATTCAGGCCCCGAATCATCCTATTTACTTTCTTAAGCCATCTTCTTGCTTGGTTGGTCATCTTCAGCCAATTGAACTGTATGATTATTACGGCACAGTCCATCCAGAGCCTGAACTCGCGGTGGTGATTGGTGAATCTGCGCGCCACGTGTCTATCGAAAACGCGCTGGATTATGTGTATGGCTACACCGCTTTCAACGACATTACCGGCAGTGGGATGCGTATGCAAGATTATGTTCAATACCGCTCAGCTTACGCTGATCCAGAGAGCCCTGAGCAGACCGTTGATAAAACGGTTCATTTGACTTACGCTGCCCGCTACAAGGGTTGTGACACATTTGGGCCAATGGGGCCGTGGCTGGTCACTAAAAACGAGGTAGATGATCCAGACAAATTAGATGTGCATTGCAAGATGAACGGGCAAATTGTGGCGGAAGACAGCACAAAATATATGAATTTCAGCGTGGCAGAGGTAATCGCCTATGTTTCTCGCTTTCACACGCTAGAGCCGGGGGATGTGGTGTGCATGGGGAGCGCGTTCCGACCGGGGGAAACCAATCGGCGCAACCTGACGACGGTTGATTTGCAAACTGCGCAAGGGCCATGTGAGGTTGACATTCCCGGGATTGGTCGGCTTGTTAATCCGATCAAGTTGATAGGATGATGAAATGAGCACCTTCTGATTCAGACGATTGCCCTGCCATCTGATCTACCCATCACCCTGTCAATAAAGGCTTGCCCCGTCTAAAAGTTCATGTAAAGTTCTTCCGTCTTTGCGCTCCATTTTTAAGCGCACTGATTTAGAGGAGAACAAAAAATATGCAAGCTCAACCCACAATGCCTACAACCACTGCGGAGCAGAAGTTACCTTTCAAAACTAAATTCTTTTATGGTATGGGTGACATGGCAACCGCCTCGGTTTCCGGTGTTATCGGTTTTTTAATTAATCCCTTTTTGCTGAATGTGGCTGGTTTAACGGCACCTATGGTAGGAATTATTCTACTCATAAAACAAATTTGGGACGCGATTAATGATCCATTTATGGGATCGCTGAGTGACCGGACAGAGTCACGCTTCGGCCGACGTAAGGTGTGGATTTTAGGAGCAACCGTGCCGCTTGCCGTACTGTTTTTTCTCCATTGGCAGGTCCCCAATTTTAGCCAGTGGGGGTTGTTTGCTTACTATCTGGTTGTATCGATTTTGCTAGACATGTTCTACACTATGCACAACGTGCCTTATGCGTCACTAACGGCCGAAATGACCGATGATTACTCTGAGAGGAGCCGGATTAATATATACCGGTTTGTCTTTTCAATTACAGGGGCTTTGATAGCGACCATTATTTTTGCCCTTTTGACCGATGGTGCTGCTGATCCTCAAGGTGCTTATTTCA
>JBCCSO010000526.1:0-4111 GCA_039199965.1 Chloroflexota bacterium
CCAACTGCCGCCTACTCTCCAAAGGCTTTTAAGTGCTGCTTCCCATTGTCACCAATCTCATCCCAAATAGCTTTTGAATCAACCCATATGTGGTGAGCAACCCGCAAGTTTTCACTACCCTCTAAAATCAAACCCGCAGGAACATACATCCTAGATTCATCATTAGCACATGGTAAAGACGAGCCACAGTTTTGGCAAAAGCTCGTTTGCTAATCGTGACTCGGCTTGTGCCATGCATTGGTCAAGTCCTCCCCCCTAAGCCAGCGGAAATCACTGTTACTCACCACCACCACAGCGATGCCATTGCTGCCGGTAGATCGTCGGCAGATTGAGCAGTGGCAAACAAACACATCCGAAATTTCAGACGTAATTTCGAAGGCGACTGCGCCACAATTACATTCACCTTTTGCCAAAATTTTCTCCCAGAAGAATCACAAATTAACAACCTCAGTTGACTGGCTAACTCCTGCTTCATATGCTGCCGTTAGGTCAGGTGCAAGCCTTGTTAGGCGGCTGACTATATGGCCAATATCACTCATGTAGCATTGTGGTTGGCTGATAGCCACTGTGAAGGGGATTTCCCAGTCCAGCGGCGAAAGGCTCGATTAAAAGAGCTTTGCTCATTGTAGCCAAGAGAATACGCCAGCGTAGCCAAATCTTGCTGCCCATTTTGCAACATCAGAAACGCTTGCTCTTGTCTATAGATGTCCAGCAATTCTTTGAAGGTTAAAGCCTCAGCCGAAAGCTGCCGTTGCAGAGTGCGCTTCGACAAGCCCAATTCGGCCGCAACATCGTCTACAGAAAATGCGCCGTTTTGTATTGCAGCTGGTAAATGTGTCCGTATGGCATAAACCAATGGGGCTTCTTCAAATTGTTTGATGGCCGTCTGTTCCGCCACTGTTCGCAATGTCTGATGAAGCGGGGGGTTAGATTGGGCGTTGGGCTGTTCCCATATACCGGCCGCTAACCGAAAGCCAGTACGAAGGCCGAGCCGCACCGGCACTCCCCAAAGAGAGGCAAACAACTTTTCATTCCCCTCCCCCTCCTGAGAAAGCCATACCTCTTCAATGGTGAATGGAGCCAGTAACAGCCGAAAACGGTCATAAATAAGGGATAAGGTCCATTGTTCAGAAATGAAGTAGGTTGGTTCAGGAGGATCATTTTCAACCCAGACCCAGTCGCCGCTGTCATGCGTAAAACGGAGGGATAAATTGGTTGAAACGAGCCACAAAAAGAGGTTGAAGATGTGTAGTGCTTCGCCGACTGTTTTTGCAGATGCGACCAAATGTTCAAACATGCCAAACTCATTTGACGGGGTAGCAAACCCTGCTTTGGTGGGTAGGGTAGGGTCTGGCATCTGGTTAAACGCGGCCGACCATAACAGCCCAAAGCTATCGTTTGAGACGGCCGCAAACGGATCGTCTAAGTCAGATTGGGAGAGATTAATGGCGGCCCGTAAAGCGGCCGTATCCAAACCTAATTCTTTAAAACCAGCCAAAGCCGCCTTGATCGTAATTGCTGGAATCATTGGTTGCATCATTCCATTTTACACCTTGGCACGAAATGACAAAACGTTGGCGTAGAACGGCAAGAAAACGGCCAAGAAAAACGATATCGTTGTACTTAAGAAATCTTTTACACATCAATCGATATGGAGATCAAAATGAACAGCAATCAATCAAAAACAATTTTAGTAACAGGCGCATCAACCGGGTTGGGTCGCCAAATCGCTACCTCATTGGCGCGTGAGGGGTACAACGTCTATGGCACAAGTCGGCGTCAACGGCCGGACGCCAATGGGGTAAAGATGCGCGTGCTTGACATTACCCAACCAGAGTCAATTGAGGAGTGTGTGCGTGAAATCGTTGCAGAAGCAGGGAACATCGACATACTCATCAACAACGCTGGGGAAGTGCTTGGCGGTATGTTGGAAGAGACTGCCATAGAAACGGCAGAGGTTCATTTCCAAACAAACTTTTTTGGTGCGGTTCGCATGACTCATGCAGCCCTCGCCCATATGCGCCCTCGTCGGCAGGGGAAAATTATCTTTCTCAGCTCGCTAGCAGGGTTGGTGGCCACACCGGGTCAGGGGTTTTATTCAGCAGCTAAGCACGCACTTGAGGGGTATGCGGCAAGCTTATCAGTTGAACTGGCTCAGTTCAATGTCCATGTCTCACTTGTAGAACCAAGCTTCTTCAAAACCGATATTGTAGCTACAGCCTCACATGCACCAGACTATCCCGCCGCTGATTACAATGGCATCCGTGAGAGAGCACGTCAGGTTCACCTTGATGGGGTAGAACATGGAGAGAATCCGCAAAAAGTAGCGGACATGGTGCTGCAAGTTGTGAAAGCAGCAAAGCCAAAGTTACGCTACCGCGTCGGCCGTGATGCTAAAATCATCCCAAGTTTGATCAAGTTGATGCCTGAACGGCTCTTCATGAACGGGCTGCGCCGCCGCTTTGCGATGTAGTGGGTGCATCCTCTCGCTTAATCGCCATAAAAATCGGCCAACGCAGTACCGGATGAACCCTGAAAGTTGATAGCTAATCACAATCTTCAACTATCAACTTTCAGCCCATCATCTTATCAGCCCTCGTATGCGTCAATCGGCAGGCAGCTACATACCAAATTCCGATCCCCATACGCATTGTCAATCCGGGCCACAAACGGCCAGAACTTGTTCTCACGCACCCAATCGGCCGGGAATGCCGCCTCTTCGCGGCTGTACGGATGATCCCAAACTTCGCACGTGATCTCATCGGCCGTGTGCGGAGCCATCTTCAACGGATTGTTATCCGGATCGGCCGTGCCATTTTCAATCGCCGTGATCTCCTCACGAATCTGAATCATCGCCCGGCAGAAACGGTCAATCTCCGCCAGATTTTCGCTTTCGGTCGGTTCAATCATCAGGGTGCCGGGAACCGGAAATGACATAGTGGGGGCATGGAAGCCGTAGTCCATGAGGCGTTTCGCTACATCTTCGTTTGACGCCAACTCTTTCAGATGGCGCAAGTCGATGATGCACTCATGGGCCACCCGATCATTTGAGCCTCGGTACAGCACAGGGAAATGGGGCTCAAGCCGTTTGGCAATGTAGTTCGCGTTCAGAATGGCGATTTCGGTTGCCTTGGTCAGCCCGGCTGCCCCCATCATGCGGATATACGCATACGGGATCGGCAAAATGCTGGGGCTGCCCCACGGCGCGGCCGACACAGGGCCAACAGAACCGCTGCCGCCGCAATCACCCGTAATGTCTGTTAGCGGATGGCTGGGCAGGTGCGGGGCCAAATGCGCTTGTACGCAGATCGGGCCCATGCCGGGGCCACCACCACCGTGTGGAATGCAGAAGGTTTTATGCAGATTCAAGTGACATACGTCTGGGCCAAAATCCCCCGGCCGACAGAGGCCAACTTGGGCATTCATATTCGCGCCATCCATGTACACTTGCCCCCCGTGCTCGTGGATGATGTCGCAAATCTCAACAATCGATTGCTCAAACACCCCGTGGGTTGACGGATAGGTCACCATTAATGCTGCCAAATTGTCAGCGTGTTCGGCCGCTTTTTCGCGCAGCTCATCTACATCGATGTTCCCTTCGTCGTCACAGGCGGTCACGACCACTTTCATGCCCGCCATGACCGCACTGGCCGGGTTGGTCCCGTGCGCTGACGATGGGATCAAGCAGATGTTCCGTTGCTCGTCACCATTGGCCCGATGGTATCCGCGGATCGCCAACAGCCCGGCGTACTCACCCTGAGAGCCCGCGTTTGGCTGGAGCGAAGTGGCCGCAAATCCAGTGATTTCAGACAGCCAAGTCTCTAATCGTTCAAATAGGGTACGGTACCCGGCCGTCTGTGCCTGTGGCGCAAACGGGTGGATGTTGCCAAACCCAGCCATCGTCACCGGCATCATCTCTGTCGCCGCGTTCAGCTTCATGGTGCACGAGCCCAGCGCAATCATCGAATGGACCAATGACAGGTCGCGCATTTCTAACATGCGGATGTAGCGCATCATGGCGGTTTCTGAATGATAGGTATTGAAAACCGAATGGGTCAAAAAGTCTGACTCTCGGTTTAAAGCGCCAAAATCTGGTTCGATGGCGTCTGCC
>JBCCSO010000527.1:0-4107 GCA_039199965.1 Chloroflexota bacterium
AAAGTTTTGCCAGTTTCCGGCTAGAGCGATCACCACAAAGGCTAAGAAAAAGGTCATGGAAAAAATTTTCATCGGCCGGACCATTTTGCCAGCTATTTCTGGGAACCTGTGACGGATAAACATCCCAATCGCCAGAGGGATGAGCATGAGGATAAAAATGGTCTGAGCCATTTGCCAAAAGGTGACGCTGATCTCTGCGAGGATAGCATCTGCGCCGGGAATCATCGCCCCCCAAAAGGCAAAATTGAACGGAGTCATGAACATAGCGGCCGCTGTAGAGACGGCCGACATACTGACTGATAGTGCGGTGTTTCCTTTACCCAGATAGGTAAAGAAGTTTGAGATGTTCCCGCCCGGACAAGAGGCTACTAAGATCATCCCCAAACCAACGCTGGGGGTAGGTTGGAGCCATAGAACCAGCATCAGGGTGATAGCGGGCAGGATAAAGAACTGGCAGGCCATGCCGATTAGGAACGAGCGCGGCCGTTCTTTGATGCTAGCAAAATCTCCCCTAGTCATATCTAGTGCGACGCCAAACATGACAAAGCCAAGCACTAAATTTAAGATAAACAGGGTTGTAGGGTTAAAGTTGAGCGTGATTGAATCGACGTCCACGGTATTTACCTCCTAATTTCTTCCTAACGACAAAAACTCAACTAAACTGTCCCATAACTTAGGCATATATCCAAAACAATTCGTATTTTTAATTCAGCTTGTGTTGGCATTTGCATTTCAGCTGCGGATATGACGAATTTGAACAGCTATAAAAGGGTAATTCACCTAAATTGGTAAACACCCGCAGCTAATTCGAACGAATCCTTCACTGGTTGGGTAGGAAAAATAAAATCCCCATTCAAGATACCTGATAGAATCATAAATTAAAAATGCGCAGACTGTCTTACATAAAACCTGAAAAAGTTTTCCAAGTAGGTTTTTCCTTATCGACGCAGTCAACAAAACTTGCGTAAGGTAACTAGAGAATAGGGTGCAGTCATCAATTTATACATGTTTTTTCAAAGTCGACCATCCACTACTCAGATCAACTTCAGGCTGTTGATTGCTATACTAACGACGGGCTTGATCCTCTTGATTTTTGGCGCGATCCAGCAGTTTCCAACTTCTTATGGATTCATTAGCACACCTGTTGATGATAGTTGGATTCATATGCAGTTTGCACGAAACTTGGCTCAAGGGAATGGATTTAGTTTTAATGCAGGGGATCCCACACCGGGCTCTACAGCCCCTCTGTGGACAGTTTTTCTCGCTTTCCCTGTCTTGCTTAACATGGAAAACGTAGCATTTGCGGTGTTGTTTAGTGCTATTTGCTTCATGTTAGCTGCGTATTTTGTTTATCGTTTAACCTTGGTCTGGAGCGATGGAGACAATTGGGCAGCTGCATTTGCTACCCTTAGTTTTGTGCTAAGCGGTCGCATGATATGGGCTGGTTTGTCTGGAATGGAGATTACTGCATTCACACTATTTAGTTTGATTGCAATTCTGATGTATTCTCAACGGGGGATGGACTGGCAAGCTGCAATCTGGTTTGGATTGGCAAGTCAAATAAGACCTGAGGGTCATTTGTTGTTTGGATTATTTGGGGTCTCGGCTCTGGTGCAAATCTGGTCCCTTGAAATCGTTAAAATCAAAGAACAAAAATCACAGTTATTTTTTAAAAGTTTGCGATTACTAATACCTCTTGGTGTCTATGTAAGTCTGTGCCTCCCTTACACTTTGTTCAGTTTGTTTACGACTGGAAAGCCCTTGCCCAATACGTTTTATGCAAAAACCGGCGATGGTTTTGTTTTTCGGATAGATGTGTTGAAAACCTTTCTCCTACAACATTGGTCTGACAATTACTTCTTAGGGCTTTTTATATTGCTAGGTATTCCGGCAGTCTGGAAAAAGACACGCCCCGCCGTGTTGTGGCCTGCTCTATTGGTGCTTTTTTACTCTTTCTCATCACATGGGCCGGTACATTATGGTCGATATACTATGCCATTGACTCCGTTATTATTTATCAGTGCTTCATTATTTTTGAGCAAGTGTCTGAATCACCTTTCCACTGAACGGCGGCGATTTTATACTACTGTTGTTGCATCCCTAATTATTATTGGAGGGAGTGTGCTTTTGCCGAGTTGGTACGGACGACTAAAGCAAAATACAGTTGAAATTCTGCAAGTCGATTATGAGATTGCCAAATGGGTTGTTCAGAATACTGAAGAAGATGATGTAATTGCTATCACGGATATTGGAATTATTACTTATTGGAGTGGACGCACAATTTTTGATATGGCAGGCTTAGTCTCGCCAGAAGTGTGGTCAGTTTATGAAGTTAGTAATCCTAAAGCTGAATACACTCGATTACTCGCAAAATCAGGTGCTAAATATTTTGCAGGCTATTCTCAATGGCACTATGGTTTAGCAAAGACTGGATATTTGGGTAGAGAGGTTAAATCATTTACAGCTAATGCTAAAACAATTTTGGGGGAACAAACGGCTGTCATCATTGAGCTAGACTTACCTTACTCACCTGATGGATCACACGAAATTGAAAATGAAAGAGAGGAAATGATCGCTGACAGTATTTACTTGGCAGGGTTTAGCGAACTGTATCTTGAAGGGGATCAAAAGCACATTAACTTGTTCTGGCGCAGCGAAACTAACCTGAGCAAGGATATGCTATTTTCCATTACGCTTGTTGATGACGGGGGTTTTACCAAGTGGGAGCAGGTACACGCTCCCAGCGGAGGGCTTGCTCCGACCAGTTATTGGCAGCCGAAAGAGCTTGTAAAAGACTGGGTTAAGCTCGAGGGCCTCGATGACGTGCCCGCAGGCAATTATGAAATGATAGTCAGTTTAGCTACTGAAGAGGCTGAAAATTCATCTAATCAAATTTTCTTGATGGATGTACAACTTCCATGAAAGCTAGGCTTGCCCTGCAATGATTGGTAAATATAGATTGACGTTGTGAATGGCTACCGAGCCTGCATAGTGGGTGCTTCCAAAATTGTCCATCATAATAACTTGAACTTGCCACTCACCATTTGCTAGATCAAGTTTCTCTGTGCTGACAGAGTAAGGGCTTAGCACGGTTAAACAGCCGACATCGACTGGAATTGTTCCATCAATATGAATAATTATTAATTGATTTTTTGCTTTCACAGAGCTCAAGCGGGGTACACAACCATTGGGATGAACAGCCGAAAATTGAATCCCTCCATCCTTCAATACCATAGCGCAAGAACCTGTTGAACCTAAATCTATTTTTTCAATAGAGCCGTAACATTGGATCGGCTCTTGCTGTGCATCGGCAATTGCATAGACAAATAGGGAGATGAACAAAAACAGTAGAAACAGCGGATTGAAAACAAATCTTGACATAGGAACAAAGTAACATAAGGACTAAGGGGCTACAAGTACCGGAGATTTAATTGGAGGTTAGAGAAAAGTTATGCTGTAGTAGGTTAGTCCTGTAGGACCAAAGCTTAAATTAATCTTGATATGATGGGAAAAATGGATTGATTTCAATATTTTTTGTAAATTCCAAAAAAAATACATATTTTTACAAGAAAGATGAATATTTTTGATTGAAATAGAAGAAAAATTAAAAATCCATCAAGTTTTTTCAAGAAAAATGTTGACATTGAGAATAATATTGATTAATATCGTTCTATGAGCCAAAAAAATTGCACAATGTATAAGAAAATTTAAAAAGAATTGAATTTTCTTTGAACACTATGAATCTAATCATCGGGCAATGTCCAATTTGCGAAGACCAGCTGCAGGTTACAGAACTACACTGTGACAGCTGCGAAACAACAATCAACGGTCGCTTTTCACTCGGCCGTTTACATCATCTCTCTCCTGACCAGCTTGAGTTTGTAGAAACGTTTATTCGCTGCGAAGGGAAGATCAATCGGGTTGAACAAGAGCTTGGGCTCTCTTACCCGGCCGTTCGCGCTCGCTTGAGTGCCGTCATTTTAACGATGGGGTATGAAGTAGGTGAAGCCATTCCGGCTGAGCCACCATCTCCGGCCGACCGGCAAAAGATTTTAGCGCGTGTGGCCAGTGGTGAAATGTCTGCTCTAGAAGCGGCTGAGCTATTGA
>JBCCSO010000528.1:0-4107 GCA_039199965.1 Chloroflexota bacterium
AGGCGGGCCGTGGAACAGCAAAAATATCAGCGGATTTGTTCGCTTTTTGCACGACTTGTGGAACTTGTCACTGGCTGATTACCAGCCCAAGAAAGAAGATGACAAAGCAACGCGCGCGCTGCGCCGGGCGACCCATCAAGCCATCATTAAGTGTACCCGTGAAATGGAGAACTTCTCGTTCAACACCACGGTGGCCCAGTTGATGGCGATGCGCAACACGTTGAAAGACGCGCAGAAGAAAGGAAATGCATCGGCCGAAGCGTGGGCAGAAGCGGTTGACTCTGTCTTGTTGATGTTGGCTCCCATCTCACCATTCATCACTGAAGAGCTGTGGGAAAAACGGGGCAACGGTTACTCGATTCATGAGCAGGCTTGGCCCGTGGGTGATGAAGAGATCGCCAAGGACGAAGAGATTACGCTGATTGTTCAGGTGAACGGGAAAGTTCGTGGCAAGATCGCGGCCCCGGCCGATATCAGCAACGCAGACGCAGAAGCGGCTGCTATGGCAGAAGTGGCTGATCGAATTGACGGGAAAACACCGAAGAAGGTGATTGTGATCCCCGGCCGATTGGTCAATATTGTTGTGTAACTAGCTTTGGGCACAGGCTCAATTTTCTTGAAATATTACACCTGACAGGTTTTCAAAACCTGTCAGGTGTTTTCGTTTAAATAAGAACTCTTCCCCTATGTGTGTCTAACAACTGCAAGAGCGCACTTCGGCACATTCAGTGCAGGTGCTCAACGCTCCTTGCAAGCGAAAGTCATATTAGTAAGCGATGGCGAAGTCTTCGACAGCCGGATTGTTTTTGCCGATTGGGTTGCTTTCGGGCAGAAGCAAACGACGCGTCATCCCTTTGCCCGGATCAATCAATAGCTGCATTGAAGCACCATATTTTTCTAGCTGTGGTGCCATCAGTGTCATGTTAATTTTGGGATCTTGCACGTAGGTGATCCGACACACATTGCCGCGATAGACGCTTT
Source organism: Chloroflexota bacterium (assembly GCA_039199965.1). Classification (GTDB taxonomy): domain Bacteria; phylum Chloroflexota; class Anaerolineae; order Promineifilales; family Promineifilaceae; genus WTJY01. Next base: position 982 of record JBCCSO010000528.1, read on the forward strand.
CGACAAACGCAATTTTTTCATCAGGATGGACACCCATCCCGCTGTCTTCAACCTCAATTGAGAACATTTTATCAAACTTAGACAGCCTGATTTTGATGAACCCTTCCAAGGTTTGAGCCAAAGAATTTTTTAACATTTGACTCATCATAAAGCGTATATCGGCCGGATCTGCCATGACCGAAAAGATATTTTCCGCTTGGAATTGTTCATCTACGGCCGACATATTTTCAAAAATTAGGTCGATCTTTTTGTTACGCGCTTCAATTGAAAACTGATTGGCAACTTCTTCTAAAAGAATAGGCAAAGAAACAGCCTGACGGCCGTCAGTGTTAAATTTATCGTTTTCGACGGATATAGGCGCAAAATTAATCCATTCTGGGGAAGATTTAGACATTTTATTTTCCTGTATTTGGTTTAGCTGACTCTGGGGTAGTGCGCAAAGTCTCCGTAGCATAGGTATCCTCGTTATTGTAGGAGCCAAAAATACAAGATGCTACGGTACTTTTGTTTGTAGTTAAATAGTGGAATAGATAGCTTACATCCAACCTTACTTCGGTACTATTATAAACATTCTAACCAATATCAACTTTTTGAGCCAGCCGAAAAGGAAGCGTGAATTGTGTTAGACACTAGGACCATTTACCAGAGGTGGAGCCATCACATTCTGGTCAGTTTAAGCGATCATAAGGTTGGTGTCTGTGTCGACCGCTACTCAGAGAATGTTTTAAAAGTTTTTGAGAACTACTTTTTGACGGGATCAGCAGAATTTGCTGGATGATTGTGACTCAATAAAAATCCTGCTAATCCTGTTTCGCAAAAAACTTTTAAATCGCACTGTCAGTCAACAACGTTGACGTTTTGATATATGTGATTTGCAACTGACCAACCGCCTTATGCAGTTATGATGGTTCGCCCTGTTTTCCGCACAATTTGTTTTCTACTGCTTATCTCCCTGATGGTGGGCTGTACGCTTGTCTTACCAGGGTCCAGTGAAGATTCAGCCACGCCTAATGCAGATGAGGTTCTGGAGACCTCCGTGCCAGAAGATGATGGGTTTGTGTCAGATACTGACTATCAAATCTTGAAAGCTGGAGAATACAGTGTTGAACGATTCCCGGCCGGGCAAAACTTTATTTTGCTGGACCATTTTGATTCACACACCTGGATTGATTCTGGCAAGCCTTACTTTCAGCGGGTTGAAGTAGAGGGAGCAGGCAATCTTGTAGCGCCGCTTGAACCCCTGACTGGAGAAGATGAACTCGCCCAGAATTCAGTTGAAATCCAGCTCGCCCGTCCATTGCCCATACCAGAAGATTGGAGCAAATTCGCTATCGCTACCGTAGATATTTTCATGGAGCAAAGCCCAACAAGGCGACCGGAAGTGCGCTTATGCCTCGAAAATTCGGCCGCCAAACAAGCTTGCACCCGACTGATCCACGACAAACAACTCAACCAGTGGGAGAATCATCAGCTCACCTTTTTGCTTAAAGACAATCTGCCAAACGATGTGTTGAGCGATGTCAGCCAAGTCTATTTAGCCCTCTATCGCTATAACGACGAGGTTGTAGGTAATGCTGAACCATACGATGAACTCAATTTTGCTGTCGAAAACTTCCGGCTGGACGGGGCAGCCGTTTGGGACAGCTTTGAAGCTGGCGGGCTTGAGTGGCCCAATCCCACCAATGAGAACGTGCAAGGGGGCATCAGCCACGGCCGCACGTTGAACGATAACGCAGGGGCGCTTTATTTGGGGTGGGATGATGACGAATGGGAACCGGGGGATTTTCCTGCCGTCAAATCGGCGTCGATGGATGTGGGGCTGGCTGACTGGTCAGAGATAAAGTTTTTGCGTGGAAAAGTCTACGCCCGGGAGCGGGACGTGCCGCTGGAGTTCAACATCTATTCAGGTGATGACAAGCTGCGGACCACCACGGCCGTGGTTGAGCAAGACGGTGAATGGGTCACCATACTGTGGCCGCTGCCGCAGCGTCAGCCGAATTTTGACTACAGCAACATCACGGCTGTTGAGTTTGTTATGCCCGGCACGGTTGATTTCCCGGCCGGAGAGGTGTGGCTAGACCAGCTTGAAATCGGCCGATCCATTCTTTTTCCTAGCGAAGCTAACGTTGATTTTAGTCAAACAAGCAACACGGTCCGGTGGCAGAATCCGAACGATCCAGAAATAGAGAGGGTGTTTGTGTGGGCCAGCCGAGAGAAGTACCCGACCGGCCCGCAAGAAGGCGTTGAAGTCTGTTCGATTGTGCCGCTAGAGGAAGACGGTGAATGCGAACATTATGATCTGCGGCCGGGTGAGCAATGGTATTACACCATCGCCAGCCGGAATCGGTATGCCTACCACTACGCTGATGGGGCCAGTCAGGCCAACGGCCTGCGCGACATGTTTATCTTTAGCCCACCCAATGCTCAATTTGAAGTCGCCTTTGACCGGAACGACGGCCGGATGCTCTACCTGCTTGATCTAGATACGGGGCGAGAAATGAGCCACGGCAGCGTAGACGGGGATTTGTGGCAGCTCCAGTTTTTGGGCGATGGGCCGTTTGAAAGCCTCTCATCCTCAGATTTTGCGGCCGACTCCAGTCGGTTCAACTTCTCCATCGACTCATCCCAAAACCGACTCATTTATCAGTATGACGATGGTGCAGAGTCACTTGAGCTGGTGGTGCAGCTCATGGCCCTTGACCCACAAAGCTTTGACATGCGGGTCACCATCGACAATCAAACCGGGCAAGCGATCCGCACGGTGTCTGCTCCCAATTGGCTGGGGTTTCTGAAAGATGGGGTTGAGCAGGCGCTGCTGCCTTTGTATGAAGGATTGGTCCTGCAACCCCGATTTTTTGCGGAGAATCGAAGCGCAACGCTGTCACGGCCGCCCCTGTTTGCTGACCTGCTGGCGGTTGAAACGACGGCCGGTGATGTGGCCCTGTACATGATTCAGGACGGCCGATATCAAGCGGAATTGATCCCTAATCATGACGCCAGTCAGCCGGTTTTCCAGCCGAATAATTTGGAAATTCAGGCGGCCGGTGATTACGCCACCATCGCTTTCGACATGGTGACCTACATCCCTGACGGGGCAAGCTGGGAGAGCGGGACATTACGGGTTCG
>JBCCSO010000529.1:0-4102 GCA_039199965.1 Chloroflexota bacterium
CGAAATTTGTGAAGCATCTAGAAAATATTGTTAGGCAACAAAAAAGCCCCGAAAAAGGAGCTTTGAGGTGCTGGTTCTGTGGTACGGACTTTATACCGTGTGCCAATCCCGTAGAGTTAGACGATTTTGAGGCCGCCAACGATCAAACTTTCGGCCGAAGATGTGTTTCAACACTATTAGGCAACAAAAAAGCTCCAAAAAGGAGCTTTAAAATGTTGGTTCCGTGCAAAGAGCGCTATCGTATGCCAATATCGGGGAGTTAGACGATTTTGAGGCCGCTAACGCCTCAGGGACACCAAGATTCAGATTTTAATTAACTGATGGGGGGCTTGTCGAAATTAATTGATTGGCTTGATGTAGCATGATATCCGTGCTATCATGTCATTGTGATTCAGTCATTTACCAATCAAGGGACAGAAGATATTTTCAACGGCGTCAATTCAAGAGAGGCTCGTCGAACTTGCCCTAACAATATTTGGCGAATCGCTGGCCGAAAGCTGGATCAGCTTGATTCTGTCGAAAATCTTAATCATTTACGAGTCCCACCTGGTAATCGGCTAGAAGCCTTGAGTGGAGACCGGGCCGGTCAACATAGTATTCGAATAAATAATCAGTATCGGATTTGTTTTGAATGGATTGATGGTGCTCCACATAATGTAGAAATAGTTGATTACCATTAGACGAAATGGTTTGGAGAAAATCATGGTACGAATTCCAACTCACAGAGCTCCTACACATCCCGGCGAAATGCTTCTGGAAGAGTTTTTAAAGCCGATGGGTATGACCCAACGAGAGCTGGCCGATGCGATTCACGTTCCTTATCAGCGGATCAATGAGATTGTAAACGGCCGACGAGGCGTCACTGCCAGCACCGCTTTGCGGCTGTCAAAATATTTCGGCATGTCGGCCGGATTCTGGATGAACCTGCAACTGCGTTGGGATCTCTACTTTGCTCAAAAAGCTGAAACGGAAGCCTTGGCTAAAATTGAGCCGCTATTGCTTGAGTCATGATTTAGCATTGATCAAAAATTTAGGGATAAATATTTGATTCGATAATTTTATCAGCCCAATTTTTCTTGACCCAATCAAAAATTGATTTTTGCCACTTAATAGATTCTGGTGATTGCTCCCACAGCCTCATAAACATTTCTTCCAAATCTCTACTTTCATGAGTCCATTCATCATTCATTGAATCCCACGTGACCCAGACAGGATGGCACCAGTTACAGAAGCTAACATGCAAACTGACATAATTATTGGGAGCATTCGGGAGGCTAATTTCGATTACGGGTGACAATAATCTACTAATTGTGCCACTGGCAAAAAGTTTTTGCTCGACAGGTTGATCTTGAAAGGATTTAAAAAGCGCGACCTTTTCAGTGTCGGTTCGAGGATGCTGAATTGCTGTGTCGTACTTTGGGTTAATATGGTCCCAATTGGTGTTTCTCTCATTCAAATAGAGTTCCCAGCACAATGGTGTTTGAATTCTAGCGTTCCAAAGTAAAAATGTGTTTGCTGGCCCCTTTTTTTGCCAGTCCAAGTCTTCTGGGGACAAATAAGTTGGACCGTCTAACGTCGCATGTGTCGAGATCATGCTGACACCACGGTCTCGACGAGCGAACTTTATGAGATCTAAAATGTCTTGAAATGCGCAATCTATGTATAAACTCTCTAATGTGTCCAGAAAATTCCTCTCGATTAATGGATTTGAGTTTGCCAGCATAAGATAAGAATAAAAGTGTAGAATATCCAATTGATAGGAACAAGCGAAAAACGAATTGACGCGGCCGGAGAGGTCGTCGATTTCACTTATTAATCTAGCCCCACCTCTAACTATGAGTAACAGTTCAATGCAGATTTTAAGACCTGTAAATCATCATGTAGAACACCTAACAGGTTTTATAAACGAACAGACTCAAGACGTTTTGATTGTATATCTAAAAGTTTTCGAGCAGAATATTTGGCATCGTCTTTTCCTAGATGCGGGTGTTGGTTTCTGGCATGTTTTTTCTGAAAAAGAAATTGTTCAAGATGCGGAAGAATTTGAAGATGAGCTAAAGGCTGATTTTGTAGAAAAATATAATCTCAGAAATTGTGAAATCCTTGAAGCGAATTGTCAAAATCAGACCCACTCACATTTTAAAATTCAATTTCATCATGGAGACTTCATATTTCGTTATCGAAACTCAGAGGATATCGACTCTCAAACATTGGTTGAATTTAGGGAAACAAACTAATGGCTGTTGCAAAGAAAAACAGAAGAAAAATCGTTGTAGATGGTCGAGATTTTTACTGGAACGTTACGGAAGATGAAGATGAGTATTATGGAGGGTTCATCTTAACAATCGTAAGTGATGATAAACATTTTTTAGTTCGCTACCCTTTGAATCAACCCCAAAATCAATTGAAATTTCGTGCGAATTATATTGTCGTAGAAGGAAGAGATTTTTATGGTAATGGAAATTTTGGTGGCTCTTGGCAGAGAGTTGTCTGTCCAATATTTGATGAGACCGAAGCTGTAACCCCCTCAACCGTTCGTGAAATAATTCTATGGTCTTTAACTGACAAGGAAAACACTTTTGCAGAATGGCCCGGACCTTAAATCTTAAAAATTGGCAACTTGCAACTTGCAACCTGCAACTTGCCCCTTGCACTATGATCGGAACAAGCGAAAAACGAATCGACGCGGCCGGAAAAGTCACCGGCACCACCCGCTACCCGGGTGACCTCACCATAATTTCGACTATTGCTAAATGACTCAAAACTTTAATGATGCTGAACACGTTCTGGCTTTGATGAGAGAGCTACATGCTTTCAGTGAATTTGGCGAAGAAAGAGCAATTAATGCTCTCAAAAATATTGATGAAGATCGTCTTTTTGCTATTTTTGAGGAGCTTCTTGAAAATCGTAGAAAATCAATTCCTTTAATCTCTCGAACCATGCAAAGAATAAACATGGATCGGTCAGTAGATTACCTTATTCATCTGAGCAATGATCAAGATACAAATATTCGTCATCGAGTTTGTGGATTGATGTCAAATTGTGAACAATTATCATTGTTAACACTTGGTCAAGTTTCAGATGCATTAATTGTTAGATTGGGCGATGTTGATTCGAATGTCAGGCATGTTGCTGTTTTTGCTCTTGGAAAAGTGGGTTTAAATAAAGCAGTTGAGTTTTTAGAATACGTTGCAAATTTTGATTTTGGAACAGATTTTGAAGGTCGATCAATTAGAGATTTAGCACGACTAGCAATTGATCAAATCTCCCAAAGGCATCAAAATTAATTTAGTTCGGCGACTTGCAACCTGCAACTTGCCCCTTGCACTATGATTGGAACAAGCGAAAAACGAATCGACGCGGCCGGAAAAGTCACCGGCGCCACCCGTTACCCGGGCGACCTTGCCAAGATCAGGATATGAAAAGGTAATCTAAATGGGTGTTTCAGCATTACTTTCTGAATTTCCAAAAGACGAATTTGAGGACTTTAAATCGGCCGGCTTGTTTACCACGTTTGATCACATTCATCCTCATCCGTTATTGAAAAATTTAAGTGTTTACAATTCTAATGATCTGCTTTCTGTTTCTCTTGGAAAAAGATGGTTTTATGTAGATCTGGTCTTTGGTGATTTAGATGAACCGCTAAGAAGCACAATTATGGGGGACTATCATTACCCAGATGCCGCAGAAAAAGGAATTGATGAAGGTGGTTATTTGTATGAAGGATTCGTCCTACCGGAGACGGTAAAGAAAATTTCAGAATTAAGCGAAAAATTTTCTAGAAGCAAAATTATTACTGAGTTACAAAAACACAGTCTCGTAGCAAACGTTGATTTTGAAGAAGATGCAATTGAAGCTTTCTATTTACTTTTTCGCTTTTATGATGATGTGGCGAAAAGAGGCAATGCAGTAGCTATTCTTCTGTCCTAAGAGAAATACACTATGATCGGAACAAGCGAAAAACGAATCGATGCGGCCGGAAAAGTCACCGGCGCCACCCGCTACCCGGGTGACTTGACCACGGTGAGAGTTCGCTTCCAAAACTCTTAATGATCACATCCAAAAAAATTGTCATTCATTCCACTTCAGGCTACGACCCTAA
>JBCCSO010000530.1:0-4096 GCA_039199965.1 Chloroflexota bacterium
TAGATTGTAAAGGGAGTGCGATGACAGATGCTTATCGTCAGGATTATAGCGAATTTCTCACTCAAGAAGCATGGGATGCAGACCCTGAGTGCCAACAATCTTTAGCTGAAACAGCAACAGGACTTAGCGATTGGGAAACTATTTTACATTTCTACGGGTCGTTTATTTCATCTGATCAAAGTGAACAAACAAAACAAGGACCAATTCGACTTCCACTTGATGTAACCAAAGTGATAATTAGCGGAACTCACCAAATAAATGATTCCATTTTGGACGATCCTTTCTTTTATTTAAATAACGAATTTAGTGAATCAATCTCTACACAAAATGGGAAAGCTGCAGGTTACCTCTTCAGGACTCAGGGTACGAGCGATGTTTCCGATGACGAAATTTTACCTTTAGGATCACCCGTCGGGCCATTACTACATGGTCGCGGAGCACATGTTGGGGACAAAATATGTGTTTATGATTACTCCTTGAACGCTCCACGGATAGGTTGTGAAATTGTAGATAATTTACAATCTACAATCACACTTGAACAATCTAATTCAGAATGGCAACCAATTATTTCAGTCTCTCCTCTAAGCGAAACCAGTTTAGAAGTTTATATTCAAAATGCTGGCAATCAACCAGTAGATATTCAGGTCTTCCCCAGTTATAGACCTACAGAAGATGTAAAAGCCCCTAATCAATCTCTTAATCTAGTCAATGGCTCTGGTAAGGTCATTTTTGAATTTCCTTTGACCGTTTTTCAAGGTCATGTCAAAGTTACATTGCAAAATAGCTCTCCTTTGCAAGAACTTATCATCCCTTTTTCAATTACTCCGAAATGGGATGGTAATTCTTTCATTGCTTGGGGTGGTAATCAAATAATTGGTTGGGACGGCAATTCCTTCATCGCGTGGGGTGGCAATTCCTTCATCGCGTGGGGTGGCAATTCCTTCATCGCGTGGGGTGGCAATTCCTTCATCGCGTGGGGTGCACCTGTAGCATCATCCGATGGTCAAGTAATGTTGTTCGACACGAACAACATTACTGGGGGTGGCCATCAAGCCTCACCTTCAACAATAATGCAAGCCTTACCAATCGTTCCGAACCTACCAGATTGGTACCGTCCTGTGGGACAAGCATATCGGTACTCAACAGATGGTCCTACTAATGATGGACTAGTAATCCAATTTCGCTACTTAGAACGAGAAATACCCTTAATCAGTGAAAATACATTAAACATCTACCATTTGCCAGAAAATGGAGATACTTGGGAGAAATTAGAGACTAGTATCAATGAAGAAAGGAACTTGGCTACTGCTCAGATGGAAGATGTGGGAACATATGCACTTATTGCCACAGTTGAGCTGCCAGTTCTTGCTCTGGGTTGGAATAATTTTGGTTATCCTTTGCAAGAAAGCCGACTAATTGACAATGCTCTTGCTTCAATTGAAGGCAAATATACCTCACTCTATAAGTATGACCCTAGTAACCCAAGCCAGTGGCAAATGTTTGACATTGGAGTATTAAAACAACATCCAGTTTTTCATGATGAAATCAATACTTTACGCACTTTTGAGTTTGGTCAAGCCTATTGGATATTTGCGACTGAGCCAACGGTTGCTTACTTTGAAGTTGAGGGTTCAAATGGATTGCGAAGCACTGATCAATCTGGACATTTTCCCCCCGCCACTTTTTTTGGCCATATCCTAGACTCAGACTATCAAGTGGGTATGCAGGTTGAAGCAAAAATTGGAAATGTAAGTTGTGGCCAAACTGAATTAAAACAAATCGACAGCCAAGTTGCATATGTTATTCAAGTCCAATCTGATTTAAACAATGGGTGCGGTACAAGCAGCGATATTGTTAGCTTCTATGTCAATGGAGACTTAATGAAGGAACAGCCCATCTGGGATAATTCGAAGGCTCAATTTAAACCACTATCAGCAAAAGAGATATATGTTCCAGTCGATCCTCCCGCTAGATCAGATGATCAATTGTATTTACCGTTCATCACAAGATAACTAGTGTGCTTAACTGGGAGCCAAGACAAATAATTTGAATGTGGTGATAGTGTTAGCGGGTCACGGTTGCAAGTTTTAAAGCGTTAAGCGATCCTGATGCACGTACTCTTCCGGCTTGACCGAAATCACTTGGCTGGTGCTGTCGCTTCCCATCGTGATGCCGTAGATTGTAGATGCCGCCTGTACCGTGCCGCGATTATGGGTGATGACCACAAACTGGGTATTTTCAGACAGCTCGCTCAGGGCATCACGGAAGCGGTTAACGTTGGCCTCGTCAAGGGCCGCATCCACCTCGTCCATGACGCAGAAGGGTGTAGGCGAAACTTTGAGCAGCGAGAAGATCAGACTCGCGGCCGTCAATGAGCGTTCGCCGCCCGACAGCAGGGCCAATCCCTGCGGCCGCCGGCCGGGCAATTGCGCAATAATCTCAACACCAGACACCGTCAAATCATCTGGATCAGTCAGATTGAGTTCGGCTGAACCACCCCCGAACAAACGGGTGAACATCTTACCAAACTCCGCATCTACCTTCTTGACCGTTTCAGAAAAAGCTCGCGATGTAAGCTCATCCAAATCATCAATTACTTTGCGCAACTGCTCTTCCGTCTGGTTTAGGTCCAAAATCTGCTCTTCCAAAAAGTCATGCCGCTCCGCCACAGACTTGTATTCGGCCGGGGCGTCTGGGTTGATGGCCCCCATCCGGCTCATCTGGCCGCGCATCTTTTGGATATTTTCGTTCAGCCCCTCGGGCAGCTCATCAACCACAGGCAGCTGTTCAACCAGCTCATCAATCGGGAGCGGCGTCAGGCCAACCTGCGTTTCACCCTCTTTCTCTTCTTCATAGGCCAACTGCACAATCCCGATGTCATTGCGGATGCGCTCTTTCAAATTTTCAATGCGCGTTTCGCTGGCGGTCAGGGCGATTTTAGCGTTGGTATACCGGGTTTCGGCCGCCTGCAGCGTTTTGCGCAAGACAGACAGTTTGCTTTCCAACTCACGAATCTCACGCATTTTGGCCCGCTGCGTTTCCCGCAGTGGGGTTAGCTTGTCGGTCAGCTCCCGCATCTCTGTTTCATGCTTTTCAAGGTCTTTTGCCGCGGCCGGTATTTCCATCTTGAGCAGAGCCGTTGACCACTCTTTACGCCGATTCTTGAGCCGCTCAAGCTGCTTTTCAAGCTGCCCCATCGTGGCCCGCCGTGAGTCAACAATGGCGCGGCGGCCGTCCATGATCGACTGGCTTGCCTGTACCTGCTGCTTGAGCTGATCCCGCTGCTGTTCCGCTTCACCCACCGGCAGGGCGGCTAGTCCTTCACGGGCTGCTGACAGTTCCGCTTCGACCTTCACCTGCTGCTCGCGGGCCGTTTCAATGTCCGCCTGCGTTTTCTCGATCCGCTGGGTGAGCGAATTGATTTCATTTTGGCTGCGCAAACTTTGTCGCTCAATAAACGATTTTTGTTGCTCAACCCTGTCTAGATCCCGTTGCGCTCGATTAACCCGTTGGTCCGCTTCCTGCTGTAAATTCCCCAAACGGCGACGTTCTTTTTGCGCGCTGTCCCGCTCACCGTTTAGATCCCTCACCTCTTTTTGAAGGTCAGCCACTTTCTGATCCAGTTCTCCAAAATTGTCTTGGGCATCGTCATACGCTTTTTGCGCATCGCGGAACTCATTTTCTCGAGCGATGGCGCTGTTGCGCACGTCCAAGCGTGGCATTTCGACCAAGCCACCCGCGTGAGCAATCAAGCCATCCTTGCTGACGGCCGTGAATCCAACCGGTAATGCCTGCGCCGCTTGCCAAGCCTGCTGGCCACTTTCAACCAGCACAATGCGCCCCAAAAGCTGGCTTACAATCCCCTTTTTGCCGCTGGCCGGTTTGACCAACTCATCTGCCCAGCCGATGGCCGCTTTGGGTAGATCGGGTCGCTCAGGCTGATCATCGTTTTGAACGATGAGGTCAATGCTGCTGCCGGTGTCACGGCCGCTGAAAATGCGCCACAGGTTGGCTTCATCTGGCACCACTACGGCCGACAGTCGAGATTGCAGAGCCAACTCAATCGGCAGACTGACCTCGTCTGGGATCGTTAGGA
>JBCCSO010000531.1:0-4096 GCA_039199965.1 Chloroflexota bacterium
TCACGATGCAAAGCGGTGCCCGGCTCAACCGTTAGGCAATACAAACTCATGTGTGACAAGTTTAAAGGGAGTACTGCATCAAGCGTTTGCTCAACCGCTTCAACCGTTTGCCCCGGAACCCCGTAAATTAGGTCTACACTGAGGTTATCAATTCCCGCCTGACGGGTCAGATCAACCGCCTCGACCACCGTCTGAAAGTTGTGGGCCCGCCCCAAAACTTGCAAATCGGCCGCTAGTGCACTCTGCGCCCCGAAACTGATCCGATTGATCCCCAACGATTTCAAGCCCTGCATGTAGGCTAGATCGATTGTTTCTGGGTTAGCTTCTAGCGTTACCTCCCGGTTGGAATCCCAAGCAAAATTCTGATCAACGCTAGCCAAAATTCGTTCTAGGTCTGGCAGCGCCATTACAGACGGGGTCCCACCACCAAAAAATATAGTGTTGATTGTTTTTTTGCTCGAACCAGATCGGCCAACAATCTCAACTTCCTTGGCAAGCGCGGCCGCATAATCGCTCTGAACATCACCCAACGTGGTGTAGGTATTAAAATCACAGTACGAACACCGGTAGGTACAAAACGGAATATGCAAATAGAGGCTGACTAGATTCGGCTGACGCATTCACACATTGTAGCAGGGGAACGTTTGCTTTTGAGAAAATAATTATCCCTCTTGTATTTTTATTTTGCTCCGGTGTAGGCAGCGTATCAATCAAAATGCAACCAACTTTATACTCTTTTTTAAGGCAAAAACATAAATTTGCTCTTTCAATTGATCCACCAGTTGCCTATAATCGTAGCGGGAAAGAAGGGTGTGAGGTCATATGCCTCTTCACAAAACCATGAATTATATTAATTCCAGCAGCGTCACTGCAGAAAAGCTGATTCGAATCATTGAAGTCAGTCAACAACTCAATACCACCACAGACGTAGATATTCTGCTAAATCAGATTATTCAGACAGCTGCAGAACTACTTGGTTCAGAGGCATCATCTCTATTGCTTTACGACCCGAAAATGGGGAATCTTAAATTTCGGGCGGCCGCGGGGGATCGTTCGGCCGAACTCATCAATATGAGTGTCCCACTAAAGGGGAGCATCGCAGGGACCATCTACAACAAAAACGAGCCAATGATTGTTGATGATGTAGCCAATTCAGAAATCTGGAAATCTTCCTATGATGACGAGGTTGAATTCCACACCCAAACAATTTTAGGGGTTCCCCTGCATGATGGCTCTGGTAAAGTGGTTGGCGTTTTGGAAGCCATCAACCACAAAACCGGCACGTTTGATGATACGGACGTAGCCGTCCTTTCAATTTTTGCCGACTTGGCCGGTGTGGCTATCAGCCGCGCCCAACTGTTTGAAGAACTACAGCAGGCCTATGATCGGGTCAACGAGTTGGATCGCTTAAAATCTGACTTTATTGCTCTTGCCTCACACGAGCTGCGCACCCCGCTGTCTGTCATTTTGGGCTACATGTCATTTTTGCGCTCAGACGTGCGCGGCACCCAAGCGGCTCAGGTCGATAGCATTATGCGAGCTGCTATTCGCCTGCGCAACTTAATTCAAGACATGCTCAACCTGCAGTACGTTGATACGTCCGACCGCATCGAAGGGCGTGAAACGGTTAACCTAACTCGCCTCATCCGCAAAGTCGCTAGCGAGCGGAAAGAGATGGCCCAAGCGCGGAAACTCATTTTCCGCCTGCATTTGCCCAAAGATGAACTTTGTACCTTGGCTGAGCCAAAAATGATGGAAGTTGTGTTCAACAACTTGATCGACAATGCGTTCAAATTCACAACGGCCGGCGGCCGGATCGATATCGGGGCAGCCAGCCGCAACGATGAAATCTGGGTCTACGTACGTGACACTGGCATTGGCATTCCAGAAGACCAACTAGAGCGCATCTTCGACCGTTTCTACCAAGTTGAGCGTCACATTCATCGCCGCTTTGAAGGGATGGGCATTGGGCTATCTATCGTTAAAGAACTAGTTGAGCTACATGAAGGGCGCGTCTGGGCCCAGAGCACAGAAGGTAAGGGGAGCGAATTCTTTGTGGTGCTCAAGAAAACAGATTGTGAATCACCGGCTGCAAGCGCAAACGGCACTTAAGATTTTCTATATAAGCCAAAGCTAAATTCAAATCAAAATCACATCCTACATCCTGCTATAATGCATCAACGTCTTATGCTGTCTTTGATCAATTGATCAAGGTTTCAGCAAACAGGTAAAGCATGATGTCACACATAAATTCTGGAAAAATGCGGGTGCGTTTAAAGAGGTCTTTGGCCGGTTTGGTTTTATTTCTGGCCGGTTTAGTTAGTTTGTTGCCAACTTTTGCCGCCGGAGATGAGATTATCGTTCTGCAAATTGAGGGTCCGGTTAACCAGACGATGCTCAACTACTTTGAGCGAGGCATTCAAGACGCGATCGATGTGGAAGCTGCGGCCGTCATTGTCGAGCTAGACACACCCGGCGGAGAATTAGGCGCCACCCTCGAAATCATTCAGCTCTTTCAAAACTCATCGGTCCCTGTGATTGTGTACATCACCCCGGCTGGGGCTCAGGCAGCATCAGCCGGTAGTTTGATCATGCTAGGCGGTCACGCCTCTGGGATGGCCCCTGACACCGTTGTGGGAGCCGCTTCCCCTGTCACAGGTGACGGGACTGACATTGGTGAGACCCTCTTCCGCAAAATTGTAGAAGACACGCAGGCAGTTGTGCGCAACCTAGCTGACGAACGTGGGGAAGAAGTCATTGCGCTGGCAGAAGCGATGATTGCCGATGCAGAGGCAGTTACCGCTCAGGAAGCACTGGACGTAGGCTTTACAGACGCCATCGCCATAAACCGGCAAGAGCTGATTGAAGCGTTGGATGGTAAAACAGTAACGGTGCTGGAGGAACCCTTGACGCTTGAATTGGCAGATGCGGCCGTCAACATCAACGCCATGACCCGTATCGAGCAGTCTCTTTACGGATTGGCATCAGTGCTTGCAAATCCAATTCTTATCAGTGCTTTGATTGGCTTGGGTGTACAAGCCATTATTTTTGAATTTTCAAATCCGGGTGGATGGGTCGCGGGCTTTATCGGCTTTGTGTGCATCGGGCTGGCCCTGTTTGGTCTTGGTCAGCTTCCGGCTAATTACTTTGGCTTAGCCCTAATCGTCGTTGCCTTTGTTTTACTGCTCATGGAGTTATTCACACCGACTTATGGCGCACTGGCCGTTACCGGCTCAATCACGATGATTTTGGGCTTCTTGATTCTGTTCAACAGCCCCGGCACGCCAGAATTTGCCAGACTCTCTATTCCGGCGGCGGTGACAATTGCGGTGCTCTCAGCCGGAATGTCATTCTTGTTCGTGTGGCTGGGGCTAAAGGCGCAGACGCGTCAGGTTCAAACAGGCTCAGAGGGCTTGGTAGGCAAGATCGGCCGGGTGCGCCAGCCGATTGAATCAGACGGCGCTGTGTATTCAGGCATGGTTTTTGTCTACGGATCACTGTGGACAGCCCACGCCAGTCAGCCTATCTCCAAAAATGCGCGGGTGATTGTGAAATCTGTTGAGGGGCTGACCATTTATGTTGCACCAGAATCGGTTGGTGTTGAGAATCAAGTCGTCGTTGAAAGTTGAAAAAAATGATATAAAACCTGCCATCAAAAATTCTAATTGATTGGCAGGTAAACATGAATCAAGCGCGACTCCAGAAAATTCAAGAACAACTAAAATCAAATGGCTTGCAGGCGATGGCCCTTGTGCCGGGCCCCAATTTGCTATACGTCAGCGGCATGCACACCCATCTAAGCGAACGGCCGATTGTGATGCTCATTCCACAAGAGGGGGAACCTGCGGTCATCATTCCTACGCTTGAAGCGCCCAAGGCTAAATCGGCCGGTATTCCAGACCATCTTATCTTTAATTGGGGGGACGATGAGGGATACATGGGGGCGTTCCAAAATGCATGTCAAGAATTAGGGCTTGCAGGCTCAACCATCGCAGTTGAAAAACTGTACATGCGCATGCTTGAGTGGGACATGCTGGAAGAGTTCGCGGCCGGACTTAAACGGGAATATGCGGACCCGATCCTAAATGGTCTAAGA
>JBCCSO010000532.1:0-4067 GCA_039199965.1 Chloroflexota bacterium
AATTGATTTGGTAGCTGTGAATCTAGGGAAACAGGCGCTCAAGCCATCTAGTCGGATGCACCGCTCTTCCCCACACGCGCAGATCCCAGTGTAGGTGAGGGCCTGTAGACAAACCCGTGTTACCACCGGCTGCAATTTGTTGCTGTGGCTCAACCACATCGCCTACTTCCACATCAGCGCTGAGTAAATGATAGTAGGCGGTCATAACGCCCATGCCGTGATCAATAATGACAGCATTGCCCCGGAGTTCTAAGAAGTCAGAGTAGACTACAATCCCTTCGGCCGGAGAGTAGATGGGGGTGCCTATACTGCCTCTAAAGTCAATGCCAGAATGGAAGGCGTAGATCGGGCCGTTGTTGTACGAGCGGGCATCACCGTATCCGGCCGACACACTGCCCGTAATGGGAATGCGAAAAACATCGGTCCAATATGGCTCTGGGTTTGAATCGATAAAAATCGCATTCAGGAACGTGTTTTCAGTAGCGCGTAGTTCTCGATTATCATCAAGCGGAATATTTTGGATGCCAAAACCCGCTCCATTGACCACAAATTCTGCTTCAAACGGTTCCCACGGCCGGGCAGCCCCTTCACCCGCAACCCGAATCGACCAATCTCCCGGTTCTGAGAAAGCATCGAAGCCAACCAGCGTGACAAAGCCATCTCCTTCAGGCACAAATCGCAGTGGAGTTAGCTCACCGCTTGGGCTTGTCATCCGGCCGGACGGCGTGCCCTCTTCCAGATATTCAACATAAACAGCCACCGTGTCACCCTGCACAATGGGCATGTTGTCTAGGCGAACATCCTCCCAAAGGCCGGGGAGATCATGGTAATCTTCATCTGTCGTCACAGGGATACGCAAGCGCTGTCCGGGATACAGTAGAACCGGCTCTTCAAGCCCGTTTGTATCCATGATTGCGCGCATGTTTAATCCATAGAAAGCGGCAATCTCAAAAACAGTCTCACCCGCTTCAACAATATGTGGCAGCCCGGGCGCATCTCCCGGTGTGTCTGAACCTGTACGACTAAATACTCGGATGGGCTGGCCGCTGACCAAGCTGTCTGGAGAGATCAGGTAATTTTCTCGAACAATCTCTTGGGGGAAAGCGCCGAATTTTTCAGCGATCAGCTCGGCCGTTTCACCAAACTGCGGTGCATAATTGGCCGGAACAATCTGCCCCTCTGCGGCCGGAATCAGCAGCTGCTGCCCCACAAATAGAAGGGTAGGGTCAGAAATATTGTTTGCAATCTCAAGTGCTTCTTGGGTGACTCCATAGAAGGTAGCAATGAAAAATAAAGTCTCACCTGACTCTACCGTATGGTAGCGGGGGACAAACTCGGTCGCTGTGATTGTAGGCTCAGGTTCGACCGGCTCCGGCTGCGCATCATCAGTTTGTGCCAAAGCAATAGTTGTGCTGAGTAACAAACTGACTGCACATGCGAGAACGAATAGTACTCTACGCATGGGCGCATTTTACAGCGATTTTTAGGTGGAAAACAACTTTGAGATAGGGATTAGAATGATTTTTTTAGCCAAGATTAGGGAATTGATCAACCGATAACGCTAATTTTAAGGGCAAATTAGTTTGTAATGAAGTGACAGTGTCTGACGATGCTTTGTGACTTTGGTAAAATCTGGGCACACTTGATCAATTTGCTCTGGGAGAGAAAAAATGCCAGCGGACAGAAAAACACTGCGTAAACGAGAACGAAATGCGGCCGATGTGCTGATGAATAACACGGCTTTGCGCGAAAATTTAACAGATGTTCAGGCTGAACTGGCCTTGAACTGGAGCTTTGACCAAATCGCGGCGCTAGTCGACCAAACGGCCGACCTTGCAGACAAAAAAGCAGAGTCTGAAATTGACGATCTGGTCGCTCGGTTGCAAGAAAACTTAAAACAAGTCAACCTGCTTACTGGTAGCATGCCCGGCTGCAAAGACAAACTTGCAGCGACGCGAGATTACCAAGTTTTTTTGAAAACGCTGTATGGTAAAAAAGTGCCGTACGTTGCTGAAAGCATGATGAAGGATTTTGTGGCAGAAGCAAACAAATACTCGGTAGAAGAAACGTTTAGCCACTTCTTCGCCATCGTTCAAAAAGAATTAACAGCCGAATCAGCTTGATCAGCACTTCAGCTAATCAGCCTGACCAGCATTGGCTGATGGGCTGAAATGCTGAAAGCGCAGCGTGCTGATAAGCTAAAACGCTACACAAGAGGTTTAAATGTCAGAAGATTTTTATCTTGGCCACATCGTTGATCCCACAACCGGAGACAAGACCGGTGACAAACTGCTCTATGACCCTGATGATCTGACCACGCATGCGGTCATTGTTGGTATGACCGGCTCAGGTAAAACCGGTTTGTGTTTAGACCTCATGGAAGAGGCGGCACTCAACAAAGTCCCTGCGATCATGATCGACTTAAAAGGGGACATCACCAACGCAGTTTTGCATTTTCCCAATTTGGCTCCGGCCGACTTTGAGCCGTGGATCAATGCGGATGAGGCCAAGCGGTCTGGAAAAAGCGTGGCAGAGGCAGCGGCCGATACCGCCAGCCTGTGGAAAAACGGGCTAGCTGGTTCAGATATTGGGCCAGAACGCCTACAGGCCCTCAAAGACTCTGCTCAGTTTGCTATCTACACCCCCGGCTCAGATGCTGGGCTGCCAGTTTCCATTTTGTCATCGCTAGCCGCTCCTGATTTAGCTTGGGCCGGAAACGAAGAGAGCCTGCGCGAACAAATCGCCAGCACCGTCACCGCCGTTCTTGGTCTGATCGGCATGACTGACATTGACCCGGTCCGCTCGCGCGAGCACATTCTCCTCAGCAACATCTTCGAAAATGCGTGGAACCAAGGGGAAGACCTCGACCTTGGCGAGCTGATCATGCAGGTGCAAAATCCACCGTTTGAAAAACTGGGTGTGTTTGACGTTAAGCAGTTCTTCCCGGATAAAGATCGCTTTGATCTAGCGATTTCTTTAAACAATATTTTGGCATCACCCGCCTTCCAAAGCTGGATCAAGGGCGAGCCGCTTGATATCCAGAGCATGCTCTACATGCCTGACGGCCAGCCGCGCCACACCATCTTCTACTTGGCCCACCTGAGTGAAGATGAGCGGATGTTCTTTGTGACGCTGTTATACGGGGCTGTCGAAACGTGGATGCGGAGCCAAGCAGGCACTAACTCGCTCAGAGCCATCGTTTACTTTGATGAGATATTTGGCTATCTGCCACCCATTGGCAATCCACCGTCTAAAGAACCGATGCTGCGTATGCTCAAGCAAGCGCGTGCATTTGGTGTATCTCAAGTTTTGGCGACGCAGAATCCGGTTGATGTGGACTACAAAGCGCTCTCAAATGCGGGGACGTGGTTTATTGGCAAGCTAGGAACAGAGCAAGACAAAGCCCGCTTATTGGATGGATTGGAAAGCGCGATGGCGAACACCGGGGCTCTCGACAAACGTGAATACGACAAACTGATTTCTGGTTTGGGCAAACGGGTCTTTTTACTGCGCAACGTGCATGAGAAAAAACCGGTGACGTTTGGCACACGCTGGGCGATGAACTACTTGGCTGGGCCGATGACGCGCTCACAAATTCCGGCCCTGAATGAATTAGCAGGTGCGGCCGACTTAGATACGGCTTCGGCCGTTACTCAAAAAGCGGCCCCGAAAGCACGTGCGGCTGAAGCTAGTTCGGCCACTGTTGCTGCCGCAAGTGAACCGGCTGGTCTTGAGCTACCCGGCAGCAGCACCCGCCCCGCCGTTCCCGGCCGCGTTCAAGAATTCTTTCTGCCCGTTGAGCTTGATGTAGAGGCAGCGGCCGAAGCGGCCAACCGCAGGCTACCCGGCAATGCAGACTCGATCGGGATTGTGTACCGGCCGGTGCTGGTCGCCCGCGCTGATGTGCGCTACAACCAACGGAAATACAGCGTCAACATGGAAAAAGCGATTAGCTTGATTGCTGAAGAGCCTGATCGCCGAGGCTTTGTTGATTGGGAAGATTACATCAATCCCGATGCAGCTCCGGTTGAAGAAGACAGCATGGACCGACGGCCGGAGCCGGACGC
>JBCCSO010000533.1:0-4065 GCA_039199965.1 Chloroflexota bacterium
GGCCTCCCTTATCCCACTTTTACACTTGCACAGAATAAATGTTTGTGTACACTGTCGTGAGCGTTCACGTAAGAGGAATATTAAAATGAGGAAAAAGACAACCATAGATGATGTCGCCCGTGAAGCGGGTGTTTCTCGCCAGACTGTGTCACGCGCCATTAATGGAATGGAAGGGATTAGTGCTGGGACTCGTGAGCGCATCATGGAAATGGTTCATGTCATGGGGTACCAGCCGAGCCGCTTGGCTAGGGGAATGGCCGGGAGTCAGACCAAAACAATTGGATTAATTATTGGGAACATTACAAATCCTACCCAAGCAGAGATTTTCCAAAACTTATATAAATTTGCAGAAGGTGAGAATTACAATATTATGCTCCGCAATACCAACTATGAAAGTGAGCTTGAGCTGAAATCGGTCTATTCACTCATCTCAGAAAATGTTGATGGTATTGTTTTTCTAAGTCCCACATTAACCTCAAGCCAGTTGGCAGACTTTGAACAAGGGGACCGGCCGATTGTGGTTATTAATCGCTCTGTATCCGCCAAACACATCTCATCAATCGTGTCAGACATGACCCGTGCAACGAAAAGCGTGGTCGAATACTTAATTGGAACCGGTCATCAAACCATCGGACTTATTACTCGATTGGGCTCTTTAGACAACAATCGTCACTTCTGCGGCTACATGCAGGCGGTCAAGTCACGTGGGCTATCAACTAGTCCAGATTTGGTTTTCCAAAATGAAATTACTTTACTGGGTGGATATTTAGCTGCTCAACAACTCCTAACTAAAAGTAATGGGGTAACTGCTATAACCACTTACAATGACTTAATGGCCTTGGGTGCCATGAAAGCCTTTGAAGAGCGCGGTTTAAGCGTGCCGGATTCCATCGCTGTGTTTGGATACGATGACATACCCTACGCATCATACAGCACACCCACCCTAAGCTCGATCCGCATTAACAGCGAGAAAGTGGCCCTGTACGCTTTCCACCGCATAAAAGAAATGATTGCCCAGCCTGAGGTGATTTTCCCTGAGGCTGTGCTTGACATTGATCTCGTTTTACGAGAATCAACCATGAGAAGTTAATTCACAAGTTGAAAACTATGTATTACGCAAACTCAAAGCATCTATGCAATTTTGAAATAAGTATCACTTATGTGGAGGGGTACGTATGAGTGAGAAACTCGTCGATATTCGGAATTTGTCCATCGGTTACACAACCAAATATGGCAAGCTAGTCCACGTTCTGCGGGACGTAAATGTGCAGATTGCGCCTGGTGAAACACTTGGGCTTGTAGGTGAGTCTGGCTCTGGTAAAAGTACGCTGGGGCAAGCGATGATGGGCTTTCTCCGCTCTGGCAGCCGGGTATTGAATGGAGAGGTTTATTACGATGGGCATGAGATGTTCTCGCTATCACCCAAAGAGCTAGAATCGATTCGCGGCCGGAAAATAGCCTTGATCCCCCAAAATGCCGGTCAATCTTTGACCCCCACCATTCGCATCGGCAAACAAATTGTTGAAGCATTAGAGCTAAATGCAAACATTAAAGGTGCAGAAGCACACGATCGAGCCGTTGAGCTTTTGGGGCAAGTTCGCCTGCCAACCCCGCCGGAAATCGCGATGCGATATCCGCATGAGCTATCTGGCGGCCAGCAGCAGCGCGTGGCTGTCGCGATGGCGTTGGCCGGTGGCCCGGACATGCTGGTACTTGACGAACCAACAACAGGGCTAGACGTGACCACGCAGGCCTACCTACTTGAGCTGTTGAGCGATGTTATCAAAGAGATGGGAACCGCCATGATGTACATCAGCCATGACTTAGGCGTTATCGCTCGCGTGAGTGACCGAGTGTGCGTTATGTACGCGGGTGAGGTGGTTGAAGAAAACACGGCCCGAAACATTTTCAAAGCACCACAGCACACATATACCCAATCTCTACTTGATTCGATCCCAAGGCTAAATCTCGATCAGATTGAAGTGCCGGACGATGCAGGAGCTGGCTCAAAATCAGATATTGCTATCCATCTTTCAGACGTTGAAATCACTTATCACAAACCAGGCTTATTGGATCGTATGTTGGGGGTTGAAGAGCCACCTTCAACAGTTAGCGGCATAAACTTAGATGTAAAACGGGGTGAAACGGTTGCTTTAGTTGGGGAATCAGGCAGTGGCAAATCAACGATTGTTCGCACCATATCCGGCCTGATTCCGGCCAAAAGTGGTGAGATTCGCTTTGAGAAGTTTGACTTAACGACCAATGTCGACCATCGGCCGATGGGGCTGCGCAAGCGGATTCAAATGATTTTTCAGAATCCAGATGCGTCGCTTAACCCGCGCCACTCTGTAACAGAGATTTTGGATCAGCCGCTAAAGCTTTATTTTCCGGGCATGTCGGCCGAAGATCGCGAAAAACGCAAACTTGAGTTGCTAGATCGAGTTAGACTTCCACATATTTACCTGACGCGCTACCCTAGCCAGCTATCCGGTGGTGAAAAGCAGCGTGTCGCGATTGCGCGAGCATTTGCGGCCGAGCCTGAGATTGTTCTGTGTGATGAGGTGACATCTGCGCTAGACGTTTCGGTACAGGCGGCCGTGCTTGACCTGCTGCGTGAACTTCAGGAAGAAGACAATGTCACCTACATCTTCATCACACATGACTTAGCCGTTGTGCGCGAATTTGCTGACCGTGTGGCCGTACTTTACCAAGGGCGTCTGTGCGAAGTTGGTACCGTTGAGGAGATTTATTCCCCCCCGTTCCATCCATACACACAGAAACTGCTGAGCGCCGTGCTCGAACCTGACCCGGATCATGTGCCCGTCCTGATGGCCGAAGACGCACCGCTACACTAATTCTCTCTTCAGTCCTAAACTCAGCAGGCATTTGACGATACCGATAAAGGCAGGATGATTAACGTCATTCTGCCTTTTTTACTGCCTCTGTTTAGATGTTGGCCGAAAGCGAACCCCAAAATCGTTCGCGTGGGGTTGACTGTAAGGCGATTATAATGTTAGGTAGGGGTAATTTATTCTCGTAAATCGCCTAATACTTTTGGGTCTTTAGTATTTCGCGGGTTAACCGGTAAATATGCGGTAGGCCGTAGGTATTCTCTTCGGTCGGGCAGGTACTAGACCTGCCCAAGAGGGCACCCACAAGGGGTGCCCCTACGGTTTTCCAAAAAAGCCAGACTTTATTATGCATCCTCTGTATCAGCTTCTCCTGTTCATCTTAGCCGTCATCTTGATTGGGGTTATTGGAAGCACCATTTACAATGTGATTAACTTTTTTAGCCTTAGGCGCAGGATGCGCGATGTTGATTCAAAGGTGTGGGCTTTAGAAAGCGGAGCGGACAAGGTTACACTGAACCGGCGGGATAATTGGCTAGAGATCGTTTTAAACGATCAAAACATTGGGATGGGAATCTTGCGGCGGCCGAAAAACGTCATTATAGAAAACCACGAACAATACAAAGCCTATGTTTTCGACTATCCTCGCCGTTTTTCTGTTGGGAAACCAGATGTAAAGGGGATCGTGATGCAGCTCTACACCGGCTATGTCCCTGATTTTATTCTGTTTCAAGATGAGAATTGGGCTCAGCGCTGGCAGGATTCACAGCAAAAAATCAGCATGAATCATACCTTAAGAGAGTTTGAGAGCTCGCACACCCTTCTATTAAGCAGCAACAAAACGAATGCTGAAAGCCGAAAAGAAGTTGATCAATTCTTTCAAAAACACAGCGCTTTGAATGATATGATCCGCCTACCGAACTTTGCTGCACTCTTCGGCCGACAGCACTTTCTAGCTCTGTATCTCAAAATAGAGGACGAGGAGATGGACACAGGAAAGATCCTTTTTGGGTTTGATGAAGCCCTGATGCAAATTTTGATCAACGTAGATATTTCAGAAAATTAATTGGTTTTGCGGCCGATCACAGCATACATGTGGAACTATATTCATAAAATTAAAGAACTACACGCAATTGATGCACAAATTTGGGCATGGGAAAGTGGGGCTGATAGGGTTGAATACGAGGATGAAAATGAGCGGCTAAACCTTGTGATA